>JACPMD010000004.1 GCA_016186235.1 Candidatus Roizmanbacteria bacterium
GATAAAAACAAAAAAATTATTAAGAGAACTGGAGCCATTTGGGGTGGGTAAAATCACTGGCGCTGGGGGGAAGAAAGAAGGCTCGGGATACGTCCTCTTTTTTGCAGAAAAACCCCAAGATCTGCAAGCCTTTTGTAAGAAGAAAAAGATAAACAATATAAAGTTTAGACAATCGAAAGAAGGAGTGAAAAAAGAAGCATGAAAGTCTCAGTCTCAGCTCCGGGTAAGTTAATGCTTTTTGGCGAGCATGCAGTTGTGTATGGATATCCCAGCGTTGTCACGGCAGTCGATAAAAGACTTTATGTTGAAGCAGAACAGACAGATAAAGAAGTCGAAGAAGTTATAACGCCTCAAGTAAAGGAAAGTCGCTTTGTTTCTGAATCGATCTCCTTTTTTAGAGAGAAATTTGCTGTTAAGGAACATGTAAAAGTTAGAACGAGAGGAGACTTTTCTCACAACGTCGGATTGGGGTCGTCATCAGCTGCAACAGTGGCTGTGCTTGCTGCCTTAGGTGTACTTTTTAATAAATTTTTTAAAAAAAGAACACTTTTCGATATGAGCTATCAAGTCAACATCAAAATTCAAGGAGTCGGTTCAGGGTTCGATGTTGCGGCAGCCACATTTGGAGGCACTCTTTATTTTATAAGACAAGGAGAGGTCTTAGAACCATTATCTGTAGGAGCATTACCTCTGGTCATTGGGTACTCAGGGATAAAAGCAGATACCCCATCTTATGTGAGAAAGGTAGCTGAGAACTTTAAACAAAAAAAAAATGAAACAATTGATATATTTAAAAAAATTAGAGATTTGGTCGAGTTAGCAAAACAAAGCTTACTGGTAAAAGATTACGAAATGGTTGGAAAGTTAATGACGAGAAATCATGTGCTTCTTCAACAGTTAGGAGTAAGCACAGTAAAATTAGATAGCATGATTGATGCTGCGTTTAATACAGGAGCATTTGGAGCTAAATTGTCAGGAGCAGGAGGAGGAGATTGCATGATCGCATTGGTCCCGTCAGAAAAAAGAAAAAATGTCGAAAAAGCTATAGAAAAAGCAGGAGGACAAGTTATCAAAGTTAAAAATAACGCAGAAGGTGTAAAAATTGAAGAAAGAATCATATGAAAACAACAGCAGTCGCACCGTCAAACATAGCTTTGATCAAATACTGGGGAAAAAAAGATGAAAAACTACGATTACCAGCAAATGGAAGTATTTCAGTAAATTTAAGCAATCTTACAACGACTACTACAGTTGAGTTTAGGAAAGATTTAAAGAAAGACGAAGTGATCATTAACGGAAAAAGAGATGAGAAAAAAGCTGAAAGAGTTATGAAACATCTTGATAGGATTCGAAAAAAAGCGAAAATATCCGATTACGCCAGAGTTGTTTCGCAAAATAATTTCCCAACAGCCGGTGGCCTCGCTTCCTCTGCTTCGGGATTTGCAGCCCTTACTGTTGCAGCAACAAAAGCGGCAGGCTTGAATCTTTCGGAAAAAGAATTATCTATCTTGGCCCGTCAAGGATCTGGGTCAGCTTGTCGATCAATTCCCGACGGGTTTGTGGAATGGCTGGATGGGGAGACGAGTGAGACTTCTCATGCACTGTCTTTATATCCTCCCAGTTATTGGGATCTAGCAATTGTAGTTGTTTTAGCAGGAGGAGAAGAGAAATCAGTTTTGACAACAGAAGGAATGAAACGCTTAGATACAAATCCATTTTACCCGATTCGACTTTCTCGTATAAATGAAAAAATCAAGAAGATGAAGCAGTATTTGAGTGGAAAAAAATTTGAAGAGTTTGGATCTCTCGTTGAATCTGAAGCGTTAGAACTTCACGCGATGACTCTAACCTCGTCTCCGCCTATTATTTATTGGCGACCAAAAACAATAAAAGTTATGAAATTGGTGCAGAAAATACGCGAGAACAATGTTCCGGTATATTTCACTATCGACTCTGGCCCTCATGTTTGTATTATCTGTGAAGAAAAACATCTTAAAAAACTTTTGCAGATGCTGAAGAGACAAAGAATAAAAGATTTTATCGTAAACAAACCAACTATTGGAGCAAGATTAGTTGACGGGCATCTATTTTGAAATACTACAAAGTAGGTAGATTGAACTCCCAGCCAACACCTTCAGTAAACTTCATAATTCCTAAGACATTTCCGGTTAACACCCCAAAAAGTGCGAATACTATTACGATGAGTATCATTCCTATAATCGCATTCGACATTTTATTACGCGCTTTCTCAAGGCGCTCTTTTTCTCCTCCGGAAATAATCCAATCCCAGGCTCCTTGAAATAAATAGAGCATCATAACAAAAGCGGCAATGATCAGAAAGAGCCTCACTCCCGTCGCAATGAGTTTTCCTAGTCCTGCCCTTGGATCCACAAAAGTTTCACCACCCGGAGGCGGGCTAATCTTGCCAAAAACGTCATCAATCGTAGCTGCGAGTTTCATTTTCTAAAGCGGAACTTTTGTATCTACTTTTAAAATAATTGCAAGTAATTTTACCGCAAGATAACTTGCAATGACAACAACTAAACCAACCACCGAATATTTCATAATTTCTTGCGTTTTTTTAAATTTCTCAGGATCGCCTTGGGCTCGTACCAAATTAAAGCCTGCATACAGCATCATTACCAAAAAAACGAGCGCTGCGCCTGAAAAGATTATCGGAATCAATACATTGAGAAGAATAGCGAAGCTTGCAATTTTAGCAGGAGGGAAAAGGGTAGGTATTGTGGTTGCGTTTATTTGTGAGAGGTATTGTGGCATAATCTTCAGTTTATTACAAATGAATTATTGAGTCAAGAAGAGTAAAATTTAAAAATGGATATTCCAAAACACGTCGCTATCATTCCCGACGGAAATAGGCGGTGGGCCAGAGAGAGAGGATTACCGACGCTAGAAGGCCATAGAAAAGGTTTTGA
>JACPMD010000005.1:0-1503 GCA_016186235.1 Candidatus Roizmanbacteria bacterium
CCCCATTGTATGAAACTACAACTGTTTTATCTTCGTTGTAGATTGGTTGATTACCACCTTTTCTATCAATAATCGCAAGTCTTCTGTTAAGGAGAGTCACATGATCATCAATGTAGAATCCTTCACCGTCTGGACCTCGATGTTTTAACTCTTTTGAGATTTTTTTAATGAGCCCATCGTCTCTAAATCCGTAGAATCCTGCAATCCCGCACATATGCGCTCTTTAATTACATCGATCTCAAAATTCTAATTCGTTCTTCTACGGGAGGATGAGTACTGAAGAGATTAATAATCCAAGATGAAGTTCCTTTCCTTTTGAATGGATTAGTGATAAAAAGATGGGCGGTGGATGTTGTGGCAGTGCGAAGCGCGTGAGGATCTGCGGATATTTTCTCTAAGGCTCTCGCAAGTCCCTCTGGGTATCGAGTGAGAAGGACGCCGCTTGCATCCGCAAGAAATTCTCTTTTCCTCGAAACTGCGAGCTGTATAAGTGTAGCGATGATGGGGGCGATGATGAGAGCAACAATAAAGAGAATAAAAAAGATGGGGCTCCTATTATTCCTATCATTTCTGCTTCGTCCCAAACCGCCCCACCAAAGACTTCTCATAATCCAATCAGAAATTAAGGCTACTGTGCCAACGAGCACTGCCACAATCGTTGAAACGAAAATATCGTAATTTTTAACATGGGATAATTCGTGAGCAATTACTCCTTCCAATTCAGCTCTATCCAATTTATGGAGAAGCCCAGTGGTAGCAGCAACCACTGCATGTTTTGGATCTCTTCCAGTCGCAAATGCGTTAGGAGCAGGGTCGTCGATGACATAGAGTTTCGGCATCGGAATTCCCCCAGCGATTGAAAGATTTTCTGCTACCGTGTAAAAATCAAAATATCGCTTTTTGTCAGATGGTTTCGCTCCTACGGTAAAAAGAACGATTTTATCCGAATAGAAATAGCTTCCTAAGGCTGAGAGCATGGATACTAGAAATCCTATGAAGAAGTACGTCGTAGGCGACTCGACAAAAAGTCCGACCAAATAAAAGAATCCAGAGATGAGGAGGATAAATAAGAGGATAATAGTCCAACTCCTCACTTTATTCCCAGTAATTTGCTGATAAATTGACATTACAAATTTAGAATTTCACGTCTACTTTTTTTCGTTCTTCTTCCTCTGCCTCAAAAAACTCATACGCCTTGAAAGCAAACATATTGGCTATGAGATTGCTCGGGAACATCTGAACCTTGGTATTAAAATCCAAAACATTGCTGTTATAAAACTGCCTCGAATAGGCAATTTTATCTTCTGTATCTTCCA
This sequence comes from Candidatus Roizmanbacteria bacterium, assembly GCA_016186235.1. Classification (GTDB taxonomy): domain Bacteria; phylum Patescibacteriota; class Microgenomatia; order UBA1406; family GWC2-37-13; genus JACPMD01. The sequence continues at coordinate 1,317 of JACPMD010000005.1, forward strand.
ACTGCCTCTGCAGCTCTCTAAAATTTTCGCTCGCCTTCAGCTCTGGATACGCTTCGGCAACGGCAAAAATGGATTTCAATGCATCCGTGATCATGTTATTTGCAACAGCCTTGTCATGAGGCGTTTTTGCCGAAAGGAGCGCGCTTCGGGCCTTGGTAACATTTTCAAAAAGTTCTTTTTCGTGCTT
>JACPMD010000005.1:1541-3732 GCA_016186235.1 Candidatus Roizmanbacteria bacterium
TATCCTTTTACCGTCTCAACGACGTTTGGGATAAGGTCTGCCCTCCTTTTTAATTGCACGTCTATTCCTGAAAGCGCTTCTTGTATACGCGTTCTCAAAACAATAAATCCATTGTAAGTCGCGACAAAGTAGACCAGCAAAAGTACTGCTACTCCGATTAAGATGTAAGTGAGTGGCATTAAATCTCACCCCCATTCAATTTTTTAACCATTTCTTAAACTCCTCATATGGTAACGTATTAATTATATCAGTTTTTTTTGCCCAACCTCTACGAGCCACAGAAACTCCATAGAATAAATTCTCCATCTGATCATTCGCATGAGCGTCAGAATTGATCACGAGTCTGACTCCATTTTCTATTGCTTCTCGAACAAGTGTGTCCGGAAGATCGAGTCGTTCAGGCCAGGCATTTATCTCAAGCGCGATATTCTTTTTTTTACATAGCTCAAAAATCGTTGGCCAGTCCAATTCGAATCCTTCTCTTCTGTCAAGAAGCCTTCCTGTTGGGTGGCCGAGAATCTTCACCCTGGAGAAATTCAGAGCGTTCGTTACTCTTTTGGTCATTTCGTTTATATTCTGGTTAAAAACACTGTGAATAGAGACGATCAGATAGTCCACATAGTTGATTGCTTCCTCGGGCAGCGCAAGTTTACCGTTTGGCAAAATGTCAACTTCAAGGCCAGTAAAATAATGGGTTTCTTTTTGTTGCTTTGCAGAAAAAATTGAATCGATATGCTTTTTTCTTTTTTTCATTATCGAGATAATTTGAGCTTTTGAGTTTTTCGAAATATTTGGGTTATGTTCTGCAAAGCCCACATAGTCATATCTCTTGTTGCTCGCATACTCTACTATTTCTTTGTATGTATTGGCACCAAAATCATGAGATGGACTCAGATCGTAGGAAGAGTGGATGTGAAGATCGCCTTTCATGTCTTTCATTTCGACTAACGTAGGAATCTTTTTTTTCAGTCCAAGTTCGATCTCGTTGGTGCCTTCTCTAATTTCTGGCGGAAGATATGGTAAACCTAGAAAGCTATAAAAAGATTCTTCTGCTTTAAACTCGAGAGGCGTTTTCTTTTTCTTTTTTAAATCTTTTATGCCATATTCTGACAGTGAAAGTCCTTTCTTTTGCGCAAATTCTCGAAGCTTTATATTGTGGCTTTTACTTCCGGTGAAATACTGCAGCATCGCTCCATACGTCTTCTCATTTTGAACCCGTATGTCTACTCGAACATTGGGAGGAATCACAATCGAAGCCTTTTTCTCTCCGGCATTATCTACAGAGACTTTTTTAGGATAGGAAATAAAGTAATCGACAATTTTTTGTCCGTCTTTGTCTTCTGCCTGAACTGACAGATCGACATCACCTATGGTGGCAACCATTCTTCTTAAGGAACCTAATGCATCTACTCGTTTTACTGCTGGATGCTTCTTTAAATATTGTATTATCTCTTTTGCCATGGAATGAGCATAGGGAAGAGGCATCCTTTCCTCTTTTATCGCTCGTTTTTCAAATATCGAAATTGCGTGCACTATAGCCTTTTGCGATTCCTCACCGAATGTTGGAATCGAAGCTATTTCCCCTTCAAGAGCAGCTTTCTTAAGATTCTTGACTGCCATCTCGGAATTATTGAGATGCAAAGCCTGAACTAATTTATAAGCTTTTTTGGCCCCGATCGTCGGGATTTTCATCAAGACAAACACAGCTTCGGGTATTTTTCCCAATACTTCGTCAAAATGTTCAGAGCGCCCCTTACGAAAATACTCGTCGAGGTGAGACGCAATCGATTGCCCTATTCCTGAAATAGTTTGTAGTTTTCCGTCTTCCCAGATATCTTTAATTTCGCGCGTAAGGCGTTCTACCGCCGAAGCAGCATTTTCGTATGCAATGATCTTAAATCTGTTTTCATTCTTCAGGAGATATGCAGCCGCCATAGAACGAAGAAGATGAGCAAGGTGTTTGTTTGAGAATTTGTTTGATTCCTTTTTATTCATTAAGTTATTATTGTAATTAGAGGATTTTATGCTAGTATTATAATATAAATGACAAATTCATCGCAACCGTGCGGTATGAGAGTAAATAGGTTGCGATACAACTTAGGGAAAATCGTTGGGAAAAAACCGTTAGGTTTTGTCCCAAAGTTGGACTCGTGGTGTAGTGGCCTAACACACCTCCCTGTCACGGAGGAGA
>JACPMD010000006.1 GCA_016186235.1 Candidatus Roizmanbacteria bacterium
CGATGGCATATCTTGTGTGGTAGTCAACGCCGACTTATTGTATACTATTTATCATAAGCTTTACCTCACTTTCCGGTAAGAATCTTTTGCTAATGCTGTTCTATCGGAATGCGTGAAGCTTCTTCATGGTATCAAAAAATAGCGGAGGCGCGGCGGGTGGGGGCGCCGCGCTGGAGCAGCGAGGCCGAAGGCCGAGCTAATCAAATGAAGTCCGACATTTTCGATAAACGGGCAGCAAAAATTAGCAAAAATTTATGCTAAAATATAGTTATGGCCAATAATTTGAGAAAAAACTACAAAAAATTTTTAACTATAAAAAAAGGCAATTTGCCTTGTAAAGATTTCTTCGTGCCTTTTTACCAGAGGCAGTTTATCGCAGCACTAAGATTAAGTACCCTAAAGCTTCCCGCAAGGATATATTTTCTTTCCTGAGATAAAACTTTCTTTCCTATATATAATCAGGGCATGAAATGGGAAATACTGGAGTATGAAACTAACCGAGGTGAAAGACCGGTGGCCGAATTTATCAAAGCCCAACAACCCCATGTAATCGCTAAAATCGCTCATCTAATCGATCTTCTGGAAATTCACGGAAATTTTCTTAGTTTGCCTCATTCCAAGCGACTGGAATCAAATCTTTATGAACTCAGGGTCAGAGGAAAAGGAGAAATAAGAATAATTTATGCCTTTCTCGATAAAAAAATTTATCTTCTCTCGGGCTTCAAAAAGCAAAAACAAAAGACTCCCAAGAAAGAAATCGAAACCGCAAGAGCCAGATTATTGTCCTTGACATAGTATAACATCTATGTTATATTACCATTAACAAGGTTAGAACTTCGATATAAACACTATGAGAAGTTGGAAACAATTAAAAACAGAATTATTGCAGAATAAAGCTGTCAAAAAAGAATATGATAAGTTGAATCCTCGCTATGAGGCGATATCCGAATTAATATCGGCTCGGATTAAAAAAGGGATTACCCAGAGGGAATTGGCTAAAAAGGTCGGAACAAAACAATCTGCAATTGCTCGCTTTGAAGCTGGTAACGTTAATCCTTCTTTAAGCTTTCTTGAAAAGATAGCTAAAGTAATGGGATATAAGTTAACTATTAGCTTATCGAAATAATTTTCTTAAAAAAAGTCAAGTCAATTATAGAATCGACATGTATCTATTCTGTTGAATTGGTTTTGGATAGACTTTCATCCACAAGACAAGGAAGATAAGCCTGAATTTCAAAAAGAGGCAAACCTTAGCAATAAAGGAGCCGGTCTATTTTTGTATATTAGTGTAGAAAACGTGGACGAATTTTATAAGGGCCTGCTTTCAAAAGGTTTGAAACCCTCAAGCAAACCACGTGATTGGCCATGGGGAAACAGGGAATTTGTTATCCGCGATCCCGACGGTTACAAACTGGTTTTTTTCAAAAGAAATAAGTGATTACCCTACTTCTCCAAAGATTCGAATTTTCTATATCTTTTATTCCCTTTTCTTAGTCCAAAATAAATAGCCCAACCATAAATACCACAAGGGATTGACAACAAATCCTTCGACTAATATGGGGTACTTGAGGACTGGATCGGCTGGGTTGAGAACGGTGAGTCTGCCTAAATAGATAACCAGCAAAAGTATTCCGGAAACAAAACCAAGGAGACTCAAATTCTGCGTGAATCTCTTACTCACCCAAATGAGATAAGAGAATTTGAGTAGTGCTAGTCCGGTGACACCAAACGCTAAAAATCCCCGAGGGTCGACTTGGCTCGGTACGGATGGATCAAGAGATAAGGGAGGATTGATCACATTGGCAAGATCAAATGCTCCATGGAGCGCAGTTCCCCCTGCTCCAAGTACTCCCAAAAGTAACGCAACTAAAGCCCATCCCTGGTCCACATCATGAAGTTTCGTATATAACCCGGCGAAGACCTCAAGCGACAGTAATCCCGCGACTGTTAAGAAAAGGCTGCTTGTGAATGGATCTCTGACGATAACAAAAAAATATGCGTATAAAAGCCAGGATAAACCAGCGGCAAATGAAGACAATCCTATCTTTTTATGGAAAGGAAATAGTTTCATATTCTCACCCCCTTTCGCTTTATTGTTGCAAATAAAATTAATCGATGCAACTCCATCTTCATTAGTTTATTTCAAAAAGCATTGATGAATGTAGCCCTCTGATATAATTTCTTGCATGGATAGTTCTGAAGTTAAGGTAGTCAACATTAAACAAAAGTTGTCACTTTTCACTGAACATTGGAACCCCAAGATTGTGGGAGAATTAAATGATCATAAAGTTCAAGTGGTTAAACTCAAAGGCGAGTTTGTCTGGCATCATCATGAAAAAGAAGATGAATTATTTTTGGTGATTAAGGGTCGTCTTACTATTCACTTTCGCGATAGAGATATTCATATAAACGAAGGTGAATTTGTGATTATTCCTCATATGTTAGAACACAAGCCTGAAGCTCCTGAGGAAGTCGAAATAATCCTCATCGAGCCAATAGCGGCTATGAATACCGGAAACGTGAAATCAGATAAAACAGTTGTAGTTCAAAAAAGAATTTAAATTATGAGTTCCAAATATTTTCAAGTCTTCATTAGCGCTGAGGATAGAAAACAAGCGGATAGAATTCTTGATTCACTTCTTGAGAAAAAACTGGTTGCAGGAGGAATGCTCCTCAGTGGGCCTTCTAAATTTTGGTGGAAAGGAAAAATAACCAATATGAGTTATAGTAATATCTCAACTTTTACACGAGTAAACACAACAAAGCTATTATAAAAGATGTCAAAAAAACTTCGGTTGAAGAGGTACCGATGGTATGGTTCATCCCGATCAAAGGAAACAAAGAATTTCTCGGATGGATAGATGAATCTGTGAATGAATCGGGCCGAGTTGAAATAATATAAATATCGAAGTCGAATCGTGTTAGTGAAATTTACCGGAGTAAGAATCGGGTTGTTAATCATCTTAACTTTAATCTTTTCCTATGCTTTTGCTTTCTTCTTTATGCAAGACCCGCAATGCTCAAACCTTTCATCAAGATTTCCATCTCTTCATCTCGAATGCCCTTCTAACCAGACATACATCGCGCCTGGCATAATTCTTCCGGGCACATGCCCGTCATTAGTCCCTCCCCCTTCTGTTATACTCCCTTTTTGGTTAATCTGGGCTTTTCTTCCCCATCTTTCTTATCGATGCGGAATAATTGAAAATTTTCTTACTACTCATTTGATCGAATTATTTCTTCTCTATATTCCGGGGCTCATACTATCTTTTCTGACTCTATCGCTCTTCATAAAAATCTTTAAAAAAAGCCAACAAAATAAGTAAACATTCTTCATACAGAAGACTTTCTGCTGTTAGAATATGTAGAAGTAAAACTAAAACCTAGATGCTAAATTATCTTATTAAAAACAAGGTTCTCGTCTTTTTTTTTCTCGCATCTTTTTTATTCCGCTTACTCTCTATGTTTTCACTCTTGCTCCGAGTGTTACCTTCGGCGACTCAGGCGAACTCATAACGGCAGCATATTACCTTGGCATCTCTCATCCTCCGGGTTCACCGCTCTGGACATTGCTCGCCAAGCTTTTTACTTTTATTCCCCTTAATTCAGTCGCTTGGAGGGTAAATTTTTCCAGCGCATTTTTCTCAGCGTTTGCTTCTTCGCTGTTTTTTATTGTCCTTGCTAGTACTGCTAAATTATTGGAGTTAAAGTTGAATAAACTTTTAGCTTACTCAATTGCTTTTGTTACAACGCTTTTATTTGCTTTCTCACGAACTACCTGGACAATTTCTGTCATGGCAGAAGTATGGAGCCTAAATAATGTGCTTTTTTGCCTGCTTCTCCTTTCACTCTATGGCTGGCTAAAAACGAAAAAGAATATATATCTTTACCTGTCTGCGTTCATCTCAGGTTTAGGACTGACCAACCATTATCTCTTTTTGATTGTCCTTCCGCCTCTTATTATTTGGGTACTACTCAATGACTTTAGGCTGGTTAAAAATTTCAAATTACTATTTATTTCGTTCATTTTTTTTCTCGCCGGCCTTTCATTCTATTTCTATTTACCACTAAGAGCCCAAACAAATCCCGTCATTAACTGGGGAAATCCTAGTACATTACAAAGACTCTCAGATTACCTACAGAGAAAGCAGTTCGGTTCAAATTTCCAGGGAGAAGAAAGCAATATCGGTGTTTATCTTCCGATCACGCCGCTTAACTCAGTAAGCGACACCATATCTCGAATATTTTCGAGCTTTTTTTCATTTTCTGCATCTTTATTATATGAACTCCCCGCCTGGTTTTTAATTTCTGCTTTTGTAGGAATAACCTTCTTTTTTATTTTCAACCGTCATAATAAAAATGCTTTCTTGTGGGCTATTCTGACTATCTTTTTTGTCTTGTTTTCGGGATGGGGATTTTCCTTTTTGACAAATGCGCCTCAACCTCGTTCAAACACTTTTTTTACCCACTATTTATTTGCATTTCTCACCATTCATATCTGGTTTTTTATCGCGGTAGTTTGGCTCACCGAAAAATTAGCGAGGAGCTTTGGAAAGCTGATAGTTTTGGCTTTTATCTTTGTAAATGTTCTCCTCCTTATATCGCAGATAAACAGTAATTTTAAGATTGGCGATTGGAGTAGAAATGAGATCGCTTATGAACACGGCATGAACATTTTAAATACCGTAGATAAGAATTCAATAATTATCGCAGATAAAAACAATTCTATCTTTCCGCTTCTTTATTTGAAAACAGTTGAAGGCAAAAGACCTGACGTGACTTTGTATGATCGTTCGGGCAATCTTTTTGACCAAATATATGATGTAAAAACAATTGCTATTCGCTCTTTCAG
>JACPMD010000043.1 GCA_016186235.1 Candidatus Roizmanbacteria bacterium
GTTAAGGCAGGAGAACAGATAGGAACTGCTGGCGGGGGTGAAGGCCAGATGGTGTTTGATTTTGGCACTTTTGATAAAAGGGTTCCTCCTGCCACTTTGGCAAATCCGAAGCGTTGGCTTGGACAGGAGCAAAAGCAGTACACTGTCTGTCCTCTTGATTACTACACCCCAGGACTTGGGAAAGAGCTTAAGTCTCGCCTTGGTACCCCTGATGGAGAGAGGAGACGGACAGTTGAACCTGTTTGCGGACAGGCAAATTGGGATCTTCCAGGAACTGCCCAGGGTGTTTGGATATTAAAAGGTGAGGAATATGTGGCTCACGAGAACCCTCATCTGGCTTTGGCTTATGACAATACTGACCCATCTATTGCTGTTATCTCAATGGGTAACTCTTCAGAAAACAAAGGGTTTGCCTGGGGGACGTACAATTTCAAACCGAAAGATTCAGGACTTGTCAACAGACACTTTAAAGATATCAAGGCAGATGGCACTGTCTATTGCTTTGAAACAGAGGATACATATAGAAACAATGCCAGGGCAGTCGTTATCCTTACGATGCCAACTGCAACGACCTTACAAATCGAAAAACTCAACCAAACAAGCTGCGTAACTGGCCCCTGGAAAGTCACCAGTTATACGGAGTTTGCAAGATAAATATCATTACTGAAAATATGAAGGGCATAGCTGCGCTACCAGTTATTTTAGTAATAGTTGTAATTTTAGCCCTATTTTTAGCAGCTGGATCATTCTTTAGAAAGAGTAATCCCCCTAAAGAAAAATTTGACGATGGATATGGAATAAGTAAGTCATTCTTTAACAAAGATGGCGTCTCTCTTACACATTCCTGGCCAGGAGAAGGAAACTTTTCCAATGAGGAAACCGAGATACTTCTTTTTAATGAGAGCAGCTCGAATGTAGAAGTGAAATCATTTGACTTAGCCTATATAGTAGAAGGCAAGACATACCCTCACAAAAGCGGTACGTGGGAAAAATTTCCTTCGAAAGAGAGCTGGGATAAAATAGAATACATAAATATCAGCCAAAGCTATTATCAAGGCCAGTCCCTCGTCCTTGCTTCCGGCGAGAAAGGCAAACTCCATTGGCATATCCAATTTGGCCCTAATCCTTTGGATGGCAAACAAAGTATAAAAGTAAACTTAATACTCGTAAAAGATGGCCAAAGTATAAATATTAATGAAGAATTCAACAGAGACTCAGGAACAGTTTTTAACAAAGAAGATCACTAAACGTCTTGGTGATCTTTAGGGATTCTGCTGTGGTTTACCTTGACTGGGACCTTGGGATCCTTGACCTGGAAAGCCTCCTGTGCCCAAGCCGCCAAGAGATTTTAACCCATCAAAATCATCTAGCGTGGTAATTTGTTAAGATCTAAAATATTATTCCAACTTTTCCCTCCATCGATAGACTTCCAGACATTACCATAGTCCCCACTCATGTACACTGTGTTTGGATCTTTTGGATCCCAGGCGAAATACGATACTCTGACTTTTGAAGTTGCAAGTTCTGGCGGCGTGCCGATTCTTTCCCAGGTTTTACCTCCATCTTTGCTTTCAACCACCTGAGAATTTTCTGATGCAAACCCTATGAGATGATTTCCTTGTTGATCGTATGGATCATACCGAGCTACCCAGATATAATAAGGAATTTGCTGAAAAGTTTTACCTCCATCGATTGAATAAAAGCTTTTTTGCTGAGTTTCTTCTGGAGGAAATTTGGGACCGAATAAAAATGGCCTGACAAACATATGAGCAAAATTATTCAATGATATATCTCCTTCAAACAATGCTCTGTAGGGAATGGGGAGTCTTTCACTCCACGAATTCCAGGTCTTCCCCCCATCAAATGTTTCCAGTATTACTCGTTGTTCGTCTAAAAATACTTCTGTGATAGAACCATTTTCATGATAAATATGATCATGTGACTGGGTAAAAAAGAGGAGGTGGTTGGAGTTTTTTGGATCAATAAAGATTCTCATTGCCTGCAGGCCTGAAAGCATGGGTAGTGTCATTTCTTCCCAATTTTTCCCTCCATCAATCGTTTTATATACGCTCCCCTTTGTGATAAGACTCTCTTTTATTGGTGCTTCTTTAAACGTTGGCGCATCCGGATTAACAGGATAGTAGATGACATTTGGATTTTTCGGATCGACTGCTAAGGTACCGCTTCCTGCGACGTTTATTTTGCCAGAAATGATTTGTCTCCAATTGTCTCCTCCATCAAGAGATTCCCAAATCCCGCCTGTTTCCCCATACGGCCAATCAATATAGCCCGTTGTAATATCTGAAGTTATCAAAAGCAATCGTTTGCTGTTCACAGGGTCAATATATATCCAGGATATATCGGGAAAACAAAGCTGGTTCTTATCATTGCTGTCTGGATAGACAACAATGCCGTTTATTTTTCTCTGCCACGTTAGACCTTTATCTTCTGATTTATAGACGCCTCTTCCCTCAACTCCTACATAGAGGACGTTGGGATTTTGTGGGTCAACGCTTAAACTTTTATAAGTGGAGTAGGTATTTTCATGAGTGCAATCAATGCCGTTTTCCCTAAGATATTGTTTTGAAGATTCCAGAGAAGAATACTCACCAGATTGATATCCTTGGCTTTGGTACCCCTGGTTTTGAGGACCAAATCGTTTTGGACCCCCACGCAAAATCATTATTCCACCGAGTAAAACTGCTGCAACTAAGACAATTAAAATTAGGGGGACAAACCTCCTCATATTTGTAGTCTAGCACAAAGGCATCAGTGGAGTTTTACTTTACCAAAAGAACGCCAATGAAGCTAAGCACTGCCGCAACAATTTTCATTGGAATTCCTGATTTTTCCTTCAGAATAATAATCGCCAGTAAAACCGTGAGAATGCTCGATACTTGAAAAATTGTGCCGATTTGAGCGGCATTGTTTCCTAATTTATAGGCTGATAAATAGGTAATAGAGGCTGTTCCATAAGCTATCGCTAAAAGCGCTATTTTATGAATAGTTTTACTCTGAACGAGTGTCTTAATTTTTTCTGTTTTTTTGTGATAAACAACCCATAAAAACATTGAAGTAATCAAATATTGAAGTGTTAGATATGACGGCACGTTGAATGCTTTTACAATATGTGCATCATTGAGTGTAGAGCCTGCCAAAAGGAATGCTGCAAGAATTGCGAAGAGCTCACCTTTTTGAAATCGAATTTTCTGCCTCTTCCAAGAAATGATAATAACA
>JACPMD010000032.1 GCA_016186235.1 Candidatus Roizmanbacteria bacterium
TGAGATGAGTTTAGACCGCCTTCGTTTCTATGGACAATTCAGATGTCTAACTATAGAGACAACTGAGATGTCCGTTAACAAATATTTCATTAAAAATTCCGCTTGACATTTGACAGACCTCGCTGTATAGTATAGTAGCTCTTTTTATTCCCCTTTTTCCATAAGGGTTTTTTTATTTATTTAAGGAACGAGTTTCGCCGCCCCGATGAGCAAAATTGACGCATCTTTTTCTTCATCACAAAAAAAAATTCACCTCGGAAGAGAAGATAAAGAGTTAGAAATATTCGACCTCAATAAAGTACAAAAACAGTCCTGGGAAAAATTCGTTCATATTGATTTAAGAGATATTCTACAAGAGTTTTTTCCCATAGAAGACTATACAGGAAAAAAATTTACGCTCAATTTTGAAGATGTATACATCGGTGAACCTCGCTATCCTCTAGAACTTTGCCAGCAAAAAAAGCTTACCTATGACACTCCCGTATATCTAAAACTGAGACTTCTTAATAAAAAGACTGGAGTTGAAAAGACACAGGAAGTGTACTTTTTCAATCTTCCTAAAATGACCGCACGCGGTACATTTATCATCAATGGAATTGAAAGAGCGGTCATCAATCAAATTGTCAGATCCCCTGGTGTGTATTTTACGGCAGAGATAGACAAAACCACTGGCCTTACTCTTTATAATGGCGAGATTCGTCCCTACATTGGAGCATGGCTTGATATCACCATCAACAAAAATAACCTTATCGAAATGAAGGTAAATAAGAAGAGAAAATTTTTGGCTACCGTTTTTTTGAGGGCTTTCGACGGCGAAACAAATAATGAAATCGTATCTTATTTTAATAGCCTCGAGAAAGAACTAGTCGATAAATATATTCTCCCAACGGTTAAAAAAGACCATACGAAGGACAAAGACAGCGCTACACTAGAAATCTATCGTAAGGTGAGACCGGGCGAACCGCTCATCTTAGACAATGCGTATGAAACATTACAAAATCTGTTCTTTAATCATCGACGTTATTCGTTAGCCAGTGTCGGAAGATATAAAATTAACAAAAAATTAGGTCTAAACCTCCCTATAACAAAAGAAAATTATCTTCTTACGAAAGAAGACGTTATCGAAAGCATTAAATACTTAGTAAGACTCACTGCAGGACGTGGAAACTTCGACGATATCGATCATCTGGGAAATAGAAGATTGAGAACGGTTGGAGAATTGGTGAGTATGTATGGCATTCGCGTAGGAATGGTTCGAGTCGAGAGAGAAATCAAGGAACGAATGAGCTTGGTAACGAGCGATAGCAACGTTTCACCTTCCCAAATCATTAACTCAAAGCCTCTTATTGTGGCAATCAATTCTTTTTATCGAACGAGTCAACTTTCAACAATTGTCGACCAAACAAATCCACTTTCTGAACTCGATAACTTAAGAAGAATCACGGTCGGCGGGCCAGGCGGTATTGAAAAAGAACGAGCGTCGTTCTCAATCCGTGATATCTCTTCCTCTCAATATGGGAGAATCTGTCCAATAAGATCGCCAGAAGGACCAAATATTGGGGTGGTTACCTATATGGCTCTTTACTCGAGAGTAAACGCATACGGATTTCTTGAAACGCCGTATCGAAAACTCATTAAAGAAAAATCGGGAAGCAGAACAAAAATCAATGTTTCGCAGGAGATCGTCTATCTTCAAGCCGACGACGAAGAACAATATCACATTACATCGAATAATGTTTCAGTCGACGAAAAAGGATATTTAACCGATCAATACGTAGTCTGTCGCAACCAAGGTGAAATTGTAGAAGTACCTGTTGAAAAACTTGATTTTATTGATGTTTCTCCCAGGCAGGTAGTAGGCGCATCAGCAGCTCTTATTCCATTTTTACAAAACGATGATGCGAGCCGAGCCCTGATGGGCACTCATATGCAATGTCAAGCAGTGCCGCTTATCAATCCTCAAGCCCCAATAGTAGGCACAGGACTCGAGAGAAAGATTGCATCAGCATTGAATCGTACAATTTTTGCCCAAGAAGATGGCTCTATCCAATATGTAGACGGCCAAAAAATAGTGGTAAAAGGAAAGAGTGGTAAAACATACGAGTATGCATTAAATCGTTATATAAGGACAAATAAGGATGTTGTTTTTGACCAGAGGCCAAAAGTCGAACCGAGGCAGCGAGTGAAAAGAGGCCAAGTGATCATCGATGGACCCTCAACAAATAATGGAGAACTAGCCTTAGGGCAAAATCTCGTCGTAGCTTATACATCGCTCAATGGATTAGGCTACGAAGATGGATTTGTGATTTCGGAAAGGTTAGTGAAAGAGGATGTCTTAACCTCCATCACCTCTGAAGAGTTTATCTCAGACTTGGTCGATACTAAACTAGGGCCAGAAGAGCTTACAAGAGATATCCCAAACGTGAGAGAAGAAGTATTACAAAATCTCGACAAAGACGGACTCGTAATCGTCGGGACAGAAATCCAAGGGGGAGACATTCTGGTTGGTAAAGTAGCACCAAAAGGTGAGAAAGAACTCACCGCTGAAGAGAGACTATTAAGAGCCATTTTTGGAGAAAAAGCTAAAGATACTTCGCTTCGTATGCCGTATGGAAAGCGCGGAGTGGTGGTCAATTTGGAAGTCATTAATGCAAAGAAAGACCCCAACGAGCTTGAACCGAGCGTCTTAGAGAGAATTATTGTAAATACTGCGCAGCTTCGGAAAATTTCTGTAGGAGATAAGCTTGCAGGTCGTCACGGAAACAAAGGCGTCATCTCAAAAATTCTGCCCGAGTGGGACATGCCCTATCTCGAAGATGGGACACCTGTTGATGTAATTTTATCCCCTCTCTCTATTTTATCGAGAATGAATTTGGGTCAACTTTATGAAACATTGCTCGGTTTGATGGCAAAGGCGAAAAAAAGTTCGATTTCTATTCATGATTTCGAAAAAATCAAAGAGGAATTTATCATCAACGAACTTAAAAAATTAGGATTGCCTGTAGACGGAAAAGTCACTTTGCGTGATGGACAAACCGGTCAACCATACGATAAACCAGTATTTGTTGGAACAGGATACATCATGAAACTGATCCACATGGTTGAAGATAAATTCCATGCTCGATCAGTTGGTCCATACTCTCTTGTCACGCAACAACCATTGGGCGGAAAATCCCAGATGGGTGGGCAACGTTTCGGCGAAATGGAAGTATGGGCTCTCGAAACTCACCGAGTCCCCTATACATTGCAAGAAATGCTTACCATTAAAAGCGACGACGTCAGGGGAAGAACAAAAGCCTTTGAGTCTATTATTAAAAATGTCGATATACCTCAATCGAGCGTTCCAGAATCGTTCCATGTTTTAGTAAAAGAGCTCAATGCTCTCGGGTTACAAATTGACTATATCAAGTGATGGACAATCTCAATATTATTGATTTTTCTGGCCTTCGAATCAGCTTAGCCTCTCCTGAGGCAGTTCTCGCTTGGTCTCATGGTGAAGTTATAAAACCAGAAACAATTAACTATCGAACATTTCGAGCCGAAAAAGATGGACTCTTTGATGAGAGAATTTTTGGACCGACTAAAGACTACGAATGTTACTGCGGAAAATACAAGAGAATTCGATACAAAGGAATTGTCTGTGATCGCTGCGGCGTTGAAATTATTACTTCGGCAGTCAGACGAGAGAGGATGGGTCATATTAAACTTGCCGCTCCGATTGCTCACATTTGGTATTTCAAAGGTCCTTCCTCAGTCTTATCGAGCATTCTCGATATTCCTCCTCAGGCGCTAGAACGGATCATTTATTATGCGCTCTATTTGGTTAAAAACGTCGATGAGGAGAAACAAAAGAAAACAATAAAGGTTCTTGAAGACGCTCAAAAAAAGGAGCTCGAAGAGCTTGAGAAGTCGCTGAATGAGGAAAAGGCAAAGATTGAAAAAGAGGCAGAAAAACAAAAAGAATCGATGTTGAAAAAAATAACTCAAAAAGAGCAACGCGAAATAACAGAACAAGAAATAGATTTTAAAACTCGAGAACAGTTAAAACTCCTATCAGATAAATTTGCTGAAGAAAAATCTCGACAAACGTCTTTTTTTGATCGTTTAACCAAGGTCGTTAAATCAGTAATGCCGTATGATACTTTTGAAGAAGACGATTACTTATATCTAAAAGAAAAAAACGCTGAAGACTTTGTCGAGGTAGGAATGGGGTCTGAGGCGATCTTTGAAATTCTATCAGCATTCGATCCGCAAAAACAATACGCCACGGCTTTGAAGGACCTCGACGAAGCTAAAGGTGAAAAAAGAAATAAACTCTTGAAAAAGGTAAGAATACTTGAGTCGTTTCTAAAAGCAAAAATCTCTCCCAAGTGGATGGTTCTTACGGTGCTCCCGGTTATTCCTCCTGATCTTCGACCGGTGGTTCAACTCCCAGGCGGAAAATTTGCTACATCAGACCTCAATGACTTTTATCGAAGAGTTATTAACAGAAATAATCGGTTAAAACAGCTTATTGATCTTGGGGCTCCAGAGATCATTTTGAGAAATGAGAAAAGAATGCTTCAAGAGGCCGTTGATTCACTTATCGATCTGCAAAAATCAAGAGGGAGGTCAAGAACTGCCGGAGCCGCTTCCAAAATCCAAAAATCGCTCTCTGATATTTTGCGCGGGAAACAGGGAAGATTTAGACAAAATCTTTTGGGAAAAAGAGTGGACTACTCTGGCCGCTCGACCATCATTGTAGGCCCTGAACTTAAGATCTACCAATGCGGCATCCCTAAAGAGATGGCTATAGAGCTTTTCAAACCATTTCTCCTCCATGAAATTATCGTTCGCGGGCTTGCGCCAAATATTAAAAGCGCTAAAAATTTTTTGGAAAAGAAAGAACCAATCGTCTACGATATTCTTGAAGAGATATCAAAAGACCACCCAGTGCTTCTTAACCGTGCTCCAACACTCCACAAACTCTCGATTTTAGGATTTTATCCTGTATTAACAGACTCTTATGCAATAAAACTTCACCCCACGGTATGCGCAGGTTACAACGCAGACTTTGATGGAGACGCAATGGGAGTCTTTCTACCTCTTTCTAAAAACGCTATTGATGAAGTAAAAGAAAGAGTTCTTCCCTTTCATAATTTGCTAAAACCAGCAGATGGTTCTCCAATAGTTCTCCCTAATAAAGAAATGGCGTTAGGCTGTTACTTTATTACTACCCTTGATGGAGGGCTTAAAGATAAAAAGGATGAAGAGCTAAAGAGTTTTGCTTCTGAAGATGAGGCGATCACTGCCTACAATTTTAAGAGAATTGCCTTGCGGGAACCAATTTTTGTGGTGATTGATAATGCTTTGTTAAAAACCTCGATGGGAAGGATATTCTTTAACCAAACGCTTCCTCAAGAATTGCGGTTTATAAATCAAGAGGTAAAAGCATCGCATCTCAAAAATATTGTAGTCAGAGCGCTACGAATTTTTGATAACAAAACGGTAGGCGATCTGATCGATCGGCTGAAAGAGGTTGGGTTTTGGGCTGCTACAGTAGCCGGAGGTTTATCGCTCTCAGTTTTTGATTGTCAGATTATTAAGGAAAAAGGTGAAATATTGAAACAGACTGAAAAAGAAGTTAATCAGGTAGAAAAAAATTACGAACAGGGTCTTCTTACTCTCGAAGAAAAGAGAAGGTATACCAACAAGCTTTGGATTGAAACTACAGAACGGTTAGCCGATATGACGTGGGATCAGTTAGACGAAGAAAATCCTGTCAAAATTGCTATTCGATCGGAGGGGCCAAGAGCATCACGTGAACAATTAAAGCAATTATCAGCGATGAAGGGACTTGTTGTAGATCCTCTGGGAAAAATTATTGAAGTTCCAACTAAATCTAACTACCGAGAAGGGCTATCAATTTTTGAATACGTAATTTCTGCTAGAGGCGCGAGAAAAGGTCTGACCGACTCTGCCTTAAAAACAGCCGATGCCGGATATCTTACCCGACGTTTAGTCGATGTAGCTCACGATATGATTGTCAAAGAAGAAGACTGTCAGACGGATGAAGGCTCAACAATCAGCATAGACGACATTCGAGGAAACAAATTTAGAGAAAGAATGAGGGGTCGCTTTCCTGCGAAAGATATATTCTCTGATGGAAAAAAACTGTTGATTGGCGCCAACGAACTCATCGACGATGAAAAAGTTGATCTTTTAGAAAAAGCCGGTATTAAAAGGGTAATTGTTCGATCTCCCTTATATTGCAAAGCTCGCTATGGCGTCTGTCAAAAATGCTACGGACTCGATCTCTCGAATAATAAGTTAGTCGAGATCGGAGTTCCCGTTGGAGTTATTGCCGCGCAATCTATTGGAGAACCAGGAACACAGTTAACCATGAGGGTGAGGCATTTCGGAGGAATTGTTATCTCTGATGTTACTCAAGGCCTTCCTCGAGTCGAAGAATTATTTGAAACTCGTACGCCTAAAGTTGTATCTCCTATTGCCGAGCTCGATGGAAAAGTATCTACACAAGAAGACACCGATAAAGAAGTGTATATTGTGAAAATCACTTCGACCAAAAAAGAAGACCAGCGAGAACAAGAATTTGTCATCCCTATGTCTCAAAAGCTAAAAGTAAAAGATGGGGAACTTATTACTACAGGAACTCCTCTTTCTGAAGGATATCTTGATGTAAGTGATATTTTAACGATAAAAGGGTTGCGATCCGCACAATTTTATCTTTTAGATGAAATTCAAAAAGTATACGAATCACAGGGAATTAGCATTCATGACAAACATTTTGAAGTCATTATAAGAAAAATGAGCGATAAAGTAATTATCGAAGATGAGGGAGATACTTCGTTTATTAAGGACGAAGTGGTATCAAAGATTCGCTTTGAAGAAGAAAATAAGAAGGTTCTTGCTCAAGGAGGTAAACCAGCAGTCGGTAAGATCTCGATACTCGGAATTACCCGAGCCGCAATTTATACCGATTCTTGGCTCTCTGCAGCTTCTTTTGAACAGACGACAAATGTACTTTCTTCGGCCGCTATCAAAGGCCAAATAGACTACTTGTTAGGCTTAAAAGAAAATGTTATAATTGGAAGATTAATTCCCGTAACAAAAGAGTTAATTGAGAAATATTACGGAAAGTTTTTGAGTAAATATGCCTACAATAAGCCAGTTGATCAAACACAAGAGGAAAAAAAGGAGCAGAAAGTCGAGAGCAGCGGCCCTCAAACTTAGCTTCAATACGCTCAAAAGAAAATATACCGACAATAATAACCCGATGAAACGCGGAGTCTGTACTGTGGTTCGAACAATGACTCCCAAAAAACCAAACTCAGCCTTAAGAAAAGTGGCAAGAGTAAGACTTTCAAACAAGATGGAAGTGACTGCCTATATCCAAGGCATTGGCCACAACTTAGCCGAACACTCAATTGTACTCATAAGAGGAGGAAGAGTAAAAGACCTTCCAGGAGTAAAATATCACATTGTCAGGGGTAAGTTCGATACTGCTGGCGTTGTAGGAAGAACTACTTCCCGCTCCAAATATGGAGCTAAGGAGGAACAAGCGAAAACCTCGTAATTTTTGACTATTACCTATGCCTCGTCATCCTTATAAGAAGAGAAGAATAAAATCTGATCCGGTCCATACAAGCTATGAAGTTGCTAAACTCATTAATTATGTTATGGTCGACGGTAAAAAAACACCCTCGCAAAAGGCCGTTTATAAAACACTTGATGAGCTCAAAAAACAAGGTCACGATGGGCTTAAGATTTTACATCAAGCAATAACAAATGTAGCACCTCTCCATGAAGTAAAACCAAGAAGGCTGGGTGGCGCTTCTTATTTAGTACCGATAGAAGTGAGGCGCGAAAGAAAACTTTTTTTAGCATTAAACTGGATCGTCAATGCGGCGAAGGCTCGATCAAATAAAGAGTATCATACATTTCAAGAAAAACTTTTGGCTGAACTTTTGGACGC
Source organism: Candidatus Roizmanbacteria bacterium (assembly GCA_016186235.1). Taxonomy (GTDB): domain Bacteria; phylum Patescibacteriota; class Microgenomatia; order UBA1406; family GWC2-37-13; genus JACPMD01. Next base: position 7,976 of record JACPMD010000032.1, read on the forward strand.
TTCAAAAAATCAAGGTCAAGCGGTGAATAAGCGTCTCCAAACAGAAAAATTAGCAGAAGCAAATAAAGCGTTTGCTCACTTAAAGTGGTAAATTTCCCCTTTTGTTATGGCTCAACAAGGTATCATAACTAAAAATCGGGTCGTGCCTCTGGATAAGATTAGAAATGTAGGAATTATTGCTCATATCGATTCTGGAAAGACAACTACAACCGAGCGAATTCTTTTTTACACTGGCAGGACCTATAAAATTGGAGATATTGATGAAGGAACAACTCAAATGGACTGGATGCCTCAAGAACGGGAACGAGGCATCACCATAGTCTCTGCTGCAACGACGACTTTTTGGAAGGACGTTCGTATCAATATCATCGATACACCCGGACACGTTGATTTTACCGCAGAGGTCGAAAGATCGCTCAGAGTCTTAGACGGCGGAGTTGTCATATTTGATGCAGAAGAAGGCGTACAGAGCCAGTCTGAGACAGTCTGGAGACAAGCAGATAAGTACAAAGTACCGCGCATTTGTTTCATCAATAAAATGGATAAATTAGGTGCAAATTTTGAGGCGACTATCAATGAAATTAAGGATCGCCTCGGTGCAAATCCGGCAGTTATGGTCTATCCTATTGGTAAAGAACAAGAATTTAAAGGAATTGTTGATCTTCTCACTCAAAAAACACTCATATGGGGTGAGGATCCTCAAGGGACAAAATATTCCATCAGTGACCAGATTCCTTCTGAGATAAAAGATAACATAGGCAAAGCGAGATCAAGATTGATAGAACAAATTGCCGAAACCGATGATAGTCTTCTCCATAAATATTTAGAGCATCAGGAATTGACAGTTGACGAGCTCAAAAAAGCATTAAGAAAAGCAGTAATCTCGTATAACCTTATTCCCGTCTACTGCGGCTCGTCGCTTCGTAATAAAGGAGTACAGCCCATACTCGACGCTATTGTCGACTATCTTCCCTCCCCTGTCGACCTCAAAGAGATGAAGGCGATAAATCCAAAAACAGGAAAAGAAGAAATGAGAA
>JACPMD010000044.1 GCA_016186235.1 Candidatus Roizmanbacteria bacterium
TTCAGGAAAGAACTCCCTAGTTGATTTTATAGCCCGCTCGCATTAGAATCTTTAGTATGGCACGGAGAAGAACTATCATTCGGATTCCCTTCTTAAAATTTAAAATCAACAAGCAAACGATCTTTAATATCATCGGTTTTTTAATAGCTGGATCTGCTCTGGTTCTTTTTATTTCTTATATCAATATCTTCACATCGGGCCGCGATGGTAAAATCCTTGGCAGTATTAATAAAGGGTTTGTGCAAGTGTTTGGAGGACTCTCGATATTTTTTCCCTTTATTCTTCTCGTCATTTCTGGCCATTTCTTTAACACGAGGAGACTGAGATTTATTAAGCCAAATATAACAATCGGACTCATCCTCATTTTTGTTTCGCTTCTAGGAGTCTTACAGTCAGGCGCAATAGGAAGAATTATCTTCGAAAATCTCAGCCTCGATTTTTCGATACTCGGCGCAATCGTAATATTTGCAGTAATGTTTATCGTCGGGCTGATCCTTTTTCTCGATACCTCGATCGATGTTTTTCTTGTTTTTCTTTTAAAAATCCTCAAATCTGGATTTAATATAGTGCAAACCTATGGTTTTAGATCTGCAAGTGACGGCTTAAAAAAGTCTGAACAAGATTTAGCTGAAAAAGAAAAACAAGAATTTATCGAAGATGAAATTGAGGTGGCAAAGAAAGTTTTACCGGTAAATTCAGGTAAACAACTTACCATACGGCCACTTTCACAAGGCACAAAAACCGCTTGGGTGTATCCTCCTTTGAGTTTGCTGGCGGATATTTCCCAGGGGGAAGCAGACAGAGGAGACGTAAAGAAAAATGCTCATATCATCGAGAAAACGCTCGACAGCTTTGGTATTAGAGCTCGAGTTGCCGAGATTAACTATGGCCCGGCAGTAACCCAGTATGCTCTGGAAATTACTATGGGAACAAAGCTTTCGCGCATTACTGCACTGGGCAATGATCTAGCTTTAGCGCTTGCCGCGCCGACCGGCCAGGTAAGGATCGAGGCTCCCATTCCAGGCAGATCTTTAGTTGGAATAGAAATACCAAACAAAAAGCCGCAGATAGTAACATTAAAGCAACTTCTTACCTCATCTCTTTATAGCAATAATACTGATCCCTTGTTGGTTCCATTGGGTCTCGACGTTTCTGGTCAACCTCAGGTTGCAAGCATCAATAAGATGCCCCATGTTCTCATCGCTGGTACGACAGGCTCGGGTAAGTCAGTAATACTTAATTCATGGATTAGTACATTTCTATGTAGAACAAAGCCTGAAGAGTTACGTCTCATCCTCGTCGATCCGAAACGCGTTGAACTGACGCTATATAACGGTATTCCCCACCTCTTGACTGATGTCATTGTTGAAGCAGATAAGATCATATCGGCGCTGCGCTGGACAGTAAAAGAGATGGAAATGAGATATAAAGAATTTGCAAAGGCCGGTGCGCGAAATTTAGAAGGATATAACGCAATAGCAGGCATTGAGAAGAAACCATATGTAATTTTTGTCGTTGACGAGCTTGCCGATCTGATGGTCTTTGCTCCGGGCGACGCCGAGGATCTTATCACACGAGTTGCTCAGATGGCACGAGCCACAGGCATTCATTTGGTTTTAGCTACGCAGCGTCCGTCTGTCGACGTGATTACCGGACTTATGAAGGCTAATATTCCAACTCGCCTTGCATTTAACGTTTCATCCATGATCGACTCTCGAGTCATCATTGACATGCCAGGCGCGGAAAAACTTTTAGGTAAGGGAGATATGCTTTTCCTTCCGCCCGATCAAGCAAAACCGAGGAGAATTCAAGGGCCGTTTATAACAGAGAAAGAAGTGAATCAGTTGGTAAAGTTCTTAAAAGCTCAAACTCCCCAAGTCCATTACACCGAAGAGGTTACAACTCAGGATACCTCGATAAGCGCGGGTAGAGGAGGAACGATGGTCGGTTTTCTTTAATAAAGCAAGAGAAATTATTTCGCAGCATGATAAGGCATCGGCATCGCTTCTTCAGCGTCGCCTCGCAATCGGCTACGCTAGAGCAGCTCGTCTCCTCGACCAGCTCGAAGGCGCAGGTTTCGTCAGCCCTGCTGAAGGATCTAAGCCGAGAGAGGTGATAAAAAGACAAATGCGAGAAGAATCTTAAAGATTAGATAGTAAGGGGATCCTTCACCTTGCAAATGCGACCATCAGCCCGAAAATAAGGAAGAGAATTGCGAGAAGCCAGAGGCGCATGACAATTTTGGGTTCTTCCCAGTTTTTTAATTGCAGCCAGAGATGAAAAGGGGAAACAGGGAGTAATTTTCTCCCCAAGAATTTTTTACCTAGGATCTGGATCAAAGAACTGGTTATTACGATGATAAACACGCCACCAATAATGGCAAGTGCGAAGGCCTTGCCCAAAATTAAACCAATAACTGCAAACAAAAAAAAAAAAGAGAGTGCACCTGTATCTCCTAAGAAAATTCTTGCGGGATAAATATTAAAGTAAAGAAATGCCATCAAGCCTCCCAACCAAGCTGCGATAAAAAGCGTCGTTGGAACGTCAAGAATCGCTCGCGATACCACCCAGAACCCCGAGAGAGCAAAAAGGAGAACGCCTGATGCGAGGCCGTCGAGTCCGTCGGTTATATTCACAGCGTTCGCAAAGGCGACGATAATAAAAGTGGAAAATAAAATATAGAGATATGAGATATCAAAAACTCCGATAAAGGGAATATGAATGAAATGAATTTTAAGATCGTAAAACAGCCAAAAAGAAATAATGAGGGCTAAAACTATCTCTATCAAGAGCTTATGTCTTATTCGAAGGCCAAAAAACTTCTGCTTGTGCCATAAGAATATTTTGTTCAAATCATCATACACTCCCAAGAATCCAAAGGAAAGAAAGGTGAAAAGAAGAATCTTAATTTCTGCGATCAGAGACGGAAAGTTTGCAATGATCCGTTTTGAATAGAGAAAAAATAAAAGGAGAAAAAAGAAAAATAAAAATAAGGTCGTTATTAAGAGCAGTATTCCACCTCCTACCGGCGTGCCTTTTTTGTGAGCATGAAATCGATCAAAAATCGGTGTAGGTTTATTAAACATGTCCTTTGTTTGTTGGTCCTGACGCTGAAATTTGAGTTTATATAAGAAGTTGATAAAAGGAACAATGAGGATAAAGTTGACGAGGAACGAAATAAAAACAATGAACAGGTAGATTGACATTACAAGGTTATAATTTTGGGAATAAATATAATACAGGCTATGATAAAAGCCATGACTGAAAAAATGAGCATTGCTGCTGCCGAGACGTCTTTTGCGACTTTGATCTCGTCGCTCCAATCTTTATGAATTGCATCAATCGCCTCTTCGATAGCAGTGTTGATGGTCTCTATAGCTAATCCGACTGCAATCATAGCAAGGATGATGAGAAACTCAATTTTTGCTATTTGAAAGACAAACCCACCCGCTATGGAAAGAAGAGAGAGAAAGAGCGCTGTTCTAAAATTTGTTTGGGTTTTTAGCGACCACAGGATTCCCGAGAGAGCATTCTTAAATGAAAATGCATGTTTTTTGATCATAGAATGAATTTAGTAAGGACGTTGGCCAACTTTTCAGAGTCGTGTCGTAAAATGCTTCGAGTTAACGTATCTGCATGATTTTTCTCAAATCTTCGCGTATCGATAAGATCTTTTTCTATTAATTCCCAGTTTTTTTTTCTTTCTAACAAATCATTCTCAACCAGATTTTCGTTATGCCCCCTATACCATTGTAGAATTTCATTCGGGATTTTTCCATCATTAAGGATCACAATATCGGAATCTCTTCCTAAGTATTTTTTAAGATCGTTGATGTGGTCAGAGGCTTTATAATTTGTCGTTTGACCAGTTTTCGTCATCAAGTTGACTATATAGACGATCTTTGCCGGGGAAGACTGTATTGCTTCTCTTACGCCGTCGACAAGGAAAACTGGGGTGATGCTGGTGTAGAGGTCTCCAGGGCCGATGATAAGAAAATCTGAGGATTTAATTCTCTCTATGGCGTTTTGATTAGGTTTTGCTCTAGGATCAAGATATGCGTTTTTGATTCGTGATGTTTCATGGATGTTTTCTTCAACATTATTTTCTCCTCTTACGGTTTTTCCATTCTCATATTCGACGCAGAGATGAGTTTTATCAAAGGTTATAGGGAAGACTTCACCTTTTGTTTTGAGAACAAACGAAGCAGTTTCGAGCACTTCGTTATAGTCTCTAGAAACCTTTTCGAGCGCAGAGAGAAAAATGTTGCCGAAATTGTGTCCAATAAGGTCGCCATGTTCAAAGCGATATAAAAAGAGCTTCCTCCAGAGTTCTGGTGCCTCGGATAATGCGACGAGACACTGTCGAAGGTCGCCAGGCGGAAGCACTTTGAGTTGATCTCGGAGTCTTCCAGTAGAGCCTCCTGAATCCATCATGGTAACGATCGCCGCAAGATCGATAGGATGGACCTTAAGACCGGAAAGCACGACAAAAGTTCCTGTGCCGCCGCCAATTACTGTTACTTTTTTCATATGTGTTATGGCTTCGAATGTAGATTTGGAACTTTTCCCTTTCTTACAAACATTTTATCCTCTACGTCTTCTGCGATTGTATGGCCTGGAGCAATATACGTATGGGAGCCGATTTTAATTCCGGGAAGCAGCGTAGAATTTACGCCTATCTTGGAATTTTTGCCGATAATTGCACCGAATTTGTTTAGATCTGTATCGATTTTAATCCCTCCAACGGCCGATTTAACATTTCCTTCGTCAAATCTAAAATTTGCAGTTACAGCGTCCGCTCCCATGAGGACGCCGTTATCAAGTACAGAGTCGCCCACGTAGTTTCGATGAAGCATCACGTTATCTCCAAGATACGAACGGGTGATCTCGGAGTATCCTCCGATCAGACAGTTTTTTCCGATATGACTGCCCCGAATCAAAGTAAAATCACCAATGACTGAGTTGTCACCGATAAAACAGGGGCCGACGAGTTTAGCAGTCTCCGCAATCTTGACATTTTTTCCAACTTTCATTTCGCCGCCGAGCGAATTTAAGAAAAATTTCATCATTGGTAATGCATGCCAAGGATATTTGAGCACGTACCAGTAATCGCCGTATTCCATAAATTCAGAAGCAACACCCTGTTGCAAAAGAATGTTGATCCCCTGTTCATAAAGATCGTCATTTTGAGTCTTTGCTTTTTCAATCGTCTCAACCAGGGAAGAAAAATTCTGGTAATAATCAACAACAAGCTTTGTAATGTTAGAAGGGACTTCCTTGGGATTAGGCTTTTCCACTATTTCTATAATTTTCTTTCCTTCAATTTTTAGATACCCTCCCGGAAAGTACGAATTGACTTTTCTTGCAAGAAACATGAATTGAGGCAGTCTTTGACGCAATGCTTCGGTGAATCGAGTCAGAATGTCATAACGAAAGATATCCTCAGAATTAAGAATGAGTACCTCTCCCTGTATAGTATCTTTTGCCGATAGTATTGCTCCAGCTTGGCCAGTTAGAGCGGCCTTTTGAGTAACGATTTGGATATGAACAGTTTGATCTTTTTTAATCTCTGAAATTGCCTTATTAGCTATTTCGCGGTCCGCCTGGTTTACAATAACGGTAATATTTTCAGCAAAAGGAGCTAAATTTTTAAGCTGATGAAAGAGAAGCGGTTTACCTAAGAATTCAAAATAACTCTTTTTTTCAAGGGGCCAAAATCGAGTGCTGTCGCCTCCAGCGAGAATGAGTATATTTTTTAATCTATTCATGCTCTTTGAATATCTCCGCCTAAACTTGTTACCTTATCAATAAAATTTTCATATCCTCGTTCAAGAATAGAAGCTCCATTGATGACCGATTCTCCCTGCGCGACCAGTCCAGCAATGGCGAGCGTTGCTCCCGCGCGAAGATCGGTAATGTTAAGGACGCCGCCGTGGAGCGTTTGAGGCCCGGTAATCTTTATTCCTTGGTTATACTTTTTGTTGGGATCAAAATTAAAAAAGAAATATTCTTTTGGGTCCTTGGGTGGGATCTTCACAAACTCTATTTCTGCGCCGAGTTTACGAAGTTCACCAACATAGGAAAATCTGTTTTCAAAGACCCGTTCGTAAATATACGATTCTCCTTGGGCCTGAGTCATCAACACTGCCCAGTTCGGCTGCCAGTCGGTCATGAATCCAGGATGAGGAGCGGTCTCAATGTGAGAAGCCTTAACAAAGCTCTTAAAGTAAAATCTAAACATTGTTTTTGGCGTATAAGCGACTCCGATTCCAGCTTCTTTTATTTTTTTGACAAATGTCTCCAGCAGACTTGGAGAAATTTCTGAAATTGTAATTTCGCCTTTAGTAGCTAAAGCAAGTATAGCAAAGGTTACCGCTTCATTTCTGTCAGGGAGAATCTCAAATGGGTTATCACGTTTTAAGCTTTTTATCGGATCGATTGTTATTTTTTTACCATTCCTTTCTATCTTTGCGCCGCTTTGATTGAGGAAGAGAATAAGATTATCAGTTTCGGGTTCTTCAGCAGAGTTATGAAGAGTGATACGATCTTTTCCAAAGAGTGAAAGCAAAATCAAGAATTCCGTACCGGTGTGAGTGACTTTTGGGAATGTGTATGTTCCGGCAGGTTTATCATTAAGTTCAGCTTCATAAAAACCAGTATCTGAGTCATAATCGACCTTGGCTCCGAGCGTTTTCATCCCCTCGATAATTCTATCTATCGGTCGTGAGCCTATTCGGCAACCACCCGGGTTCGGAACATAGCACATCTGAAATTTATGGAGAAGTGGAACCATGAGCATAAAGGAAACTCGTATTTTAGACCCATGAAGAAAATCGACTTTGTTGCTGTTGAGCGATCTGCCATCGACTACTACGGTATTTTTTTCCACGAATTGTGCCTTTGCGCCAAGGAGTTGAATAAGGTGGAGAAGTTCTTGAACGTCAACGATGTGCGGAATATTTTTTAAGGTAACTTCTTGGTCAAAAAGGAGAGCAGCAATGATGACTTTAAGCGCGACATTTTTTGCGCCGGATAATTTGATAGTGCCGTTTAATCGCTTACCTCCTTTGATTATATATGCATCTTCCATATTATGGGACGACACCTATTGGTTTCGTCCCAACAACTTTCCTTAAATTGTGTTCAAAGCTATTTCCACTCAATCCGAACGCTTTGAACAAATTAATAATCCCTCTTTTTATATTACAACGACTTCTTCTTTTAACTCTACCCCAAATTTTTCTTTTACTCGCTCTTTTATGATTTGTAGTAACTTTACAAGATCTTTGGGGTCGCCGTTGCCTTTATGGATAATAAAGTTGGCGTGTTTGTCTGAGACGACAAAATTGCCTGATTTTGTTCCTTTGAGGCCTGCTTTGTCGACGAGATATCCTGCAGAGGAGGTTGGAAGACCCGCTCGCAGTCTTTCTGCTTCGCCTATATTTCTAAAAAAACAGCCGCTTGAGAATATACCATAGGGTTGCGTCTTTTTTCTGTAGGCCATCGCGTTCTGATTTCTTTTTTTGAGTGCTTCTGAAGGAGCTTTCTTTAATTTAAGCGTAACCGTAAGTACGATTTCTTTGGTTTTCTGCAGAACGCTACTATCATAAGCAAATTGGAAATAATCTCTGTCGACTTTTTTCACATCTCCTTCCTTGTCAAGAATAAGCGCTGAAACTAAAGAATCTCCAAAATAACGTGTGGGATTTGTCCATTTTGAATTCATATACACGGCTCCTCCTACTGTGCCCGGCAGGCCCCGAGGCCAGCCTCTGCGGTTTCCTTTGCCAATCGGGTCACTGAATATCCCGAAGATACTTGAAGAACTACATATTTTTTATTTTCTTCCAGCACTTTCTTAGCTATGTAATTATTCTTTACGACCAGAAAATCGAGAAATTTTTTTAAGATTACTAGATTCGAACCTCCACCGAGTATAAAAAGGGGAACGCCAGTCTTTATAGAGACTCTCTTGGTATGGATGAGGTCGTCTCGAGACTCTGCGATAAAAAAATACCGAGCTTTTGCCTTTGTTTTGAGCGTGAGGTAAGGAGAAAGATTTACATTTTCCTTAACTCTCCCAGTTCCAAGCAGGTTCTCTAAAACATGCA
>JACPMD010000023.1 GCA_016186235.1 Candidatus Roizmanbacteria bacterium
CGAAGGAGAGAAGATTCTTCAGACTTGCTATAGAAATCCCTACTTTTGGCAGCCAGAAGGAAAGGGTATAGATTATGATAAGCCCACTTATAGCTCTAAAAAGGACGGCAAGAGTGAAACTCATGAGTCCAAACCCTAGCAAGGCAAGTACAATTGCAGACAGATAAAAAACTGTATTTTCGATGATTTGCACGAGAACTATTTTTTGAAACTGAATTTTTCGCTCCAAGAGAATAGACGGGATTGTTTTCAGGGATGAAATGAAAAAAGAGACAAGAAGCCCCCAAAAAAGATATACCCCTTCTATTGGAAGTAGATAGAAGGATTGAATGAATGATGTCGAGGCGAAACCAACTGCTATGAGGATAAGAATGATAATCTGTTGCGTAGTAAAGGTAGTCTTTAAATCCTCTTCGCTTATTTCTTTTTTTTGGATAAGAGACGCTGCAAGGCCGATATCAGAAAAATAATTAAGAAGCGCTATGATTGAAAGCACAGTTATATATATTCCAAATATAGTCGGGGAGAGAAGAATGGTAAGTATGAGATTGGCAATAAGTCCTAAAAACGCAGAGTAACCGCTTTGGAAAAAGAGACTCAGTACGCTTAAAACGGTTCGTGATTTAATATTCTGTTCATTAGTAGTCATAAGTGGCTGATAATATTCGAGTATAATTACTTCATGCGTGGCTTGAAAACGCTCCTTATTGAATTAGCACTTCTTTTTATTATAACAATTCCCTCTTTCCTTAGCCTTCTTAATAATGCTTACTTTACTATGCATGATGATCAGCATGTAGTTCGCCTATACCTTCTTGATCAGGGTATCAAACAGGCTGATATATATCCTCGCTGGGTAGACGAATTAGGCTTTGGGTTTGGATACCCATTGTATAACTTTTATCCGCCATTTATCTATTATCTCGCGGAATTATTTCACCTTTTAGGATTTTCTTATATTTGGTCGATAAAGCTTCTTATCATGGCAGGTTTTTTCCTTGCCTCTATCGGGATTTTTTATCTGATGAAGAGGTTTATTGGTCGTGCGGCAGGTTTTTTAAGCGCCGCTCTTTATACTTTCTTTTTTTATCATTCCATAACAGTGTATGTGAGAGGAGCTTTGGCTGAATTTTTTAGTTTTTCAATCCTCCCTTTTCTTTTTTTGACAATTGATAGATTAAACGAAAGACCAACATTTAAAAATGGAATACTTTTTGGAATACTCTTTGCTGTTTTAATTCTCATACACCCTCTTATAGCTTTCCCGATGCTTATATTTTTTCCTTTTTTTTTCATTTTTTATACATTAATCATGGAAAAGAACACTTCGTACGGGAGAGGAAAATTTTTACTCTTTTCTGGAATAGGACTAGTCTTTGCGCTCAGTCTATCATCCTTTTTTTGGCTTCCGTCTGTTGTGGAAAAGAATTACACACTGACGAATACTATCCTTACCGGAGAACTTGCTGATTACAAGCTTCATTATATCTATCCAGAACAATTTATTTATTCACCATGGGGATATGGCGGATCAACCCAGGGGCCGTATGATGGTTTAACTTTCCAGTTAGGGAAAATTCACCTTTTTTCCCTGTTAGTTGGGATAGTGCTGCTCGTATTGTATTTTTATAAGAAAAAGCGGATAGATTTTGACACGAAACGCTACTTGCTTTTTGTATTTCTCCTCTTATTCAGCCTTTTTATGACGACTCAATTTTCAGGATTTGTCTGGAGCAGCGTTTCCTATCTTAGCTATCTTCAGTTTCCTTGGCGTTTTTTGACATTTGCTGGGCTGTTCCTATCAATTGTAGGAGGGTATGTACTATTTTTTTCTGACAGAATATTGCAGTATTATGCGCCTGTGGATTGGTATCAGGGGCTAAAAAGAAAAGCGGTTTTATACTGTTTATCATTTTTGCTAATTGCAGCTCTGATCTTCATTTATGGCAAATATTTTCGACCACAGAAATTCATAACTATGTCCGATAAAGAACGTACCAGTTTCGAAGAGGTAGCCTGGAGAATAAGCAGAACGTCTTATGAGTTTATCCCGAAAGGAGTAAAAACAAAAAAAACTGAGTTGGGCACAACTATTCTCGATATCGATAAAAGCGATCTCCCAAAAAGTCCTTATAAGAATACCTTTCGTGAAAAAGTTTTCAAAATTAGTTCCATAGAACCCTTTGTTTTTCGACTGAATACATACAATTTCCCTGGCTGGAAGGCCTCTCTTTCTTCAAGACGTCTTGAGATAAATGATGCTAATGATTTTAACCTAATAACTGTCAACATTCCTGCAGGAAATAATACGCTTAGATTCAATTTTGAAGACACCAACATACGAAAGCTTGGAAACGCAGTTTCTCTTATTACTTTTATTATTCTTCTTTATTTTCTTTTACCTGCGAAGTTCAAAAAGATACGTAGCTGATTTTCGCCCAGGTTTGTCGAATTTTTTAACCGGAATCAAGGGCCAGGTAAAAGGAAATTCCTTTCTTTGAGCGAAGACTGCGAATACGTAATTTTTATCTAATTCTTTTTGATTTTCCAGTAATGCTTTTTCCTCCAAAGGCCAGTAGCCTTTGATGATAATTTTGTCTTGCGGTTTGACAAAAACGTCTAGTACGTCTCCAATCAGTCCAAAATTTCCCTCAGCGAGAAGTATAACGGGTTTTTCTTTTGATTTTTCTCGTACATAATCAACTATTTCCTTAACTCCCCAGCCAGCGGTTGCTCCTTCAATATACTGGCCTCTATCTATCTCAGGAAAAGGAAGCAGCGCAGGGCGGAAGATAATGGTGAAACTATAGTAGAGAAAAATAACAAGAATTAATAGATAAGAAACGAGAGAAAAAAAATTATTTTTAAGCTGGGAAAAATAAAAGCCGGCAAGAATAATGATGATACTTCCAAAAAAGAGGAGATAGCGTGGATAAATAACTTTTGAGAAAAATGCTATCGCAAGGTAGGGAAGAATAATCCAGGCGAGAAGATAATAGAAGAGTCTGGGGTTTAATTTTTTTAACCATATCAACCCGATAAAACCAAACGCTACAGGAATCCATGCCATTTCTGAAAAGACGT
>JACPMD010000024.1:0-5125 GCA_016186235.1 Candidatus Roizmanbacteria bacterium
AGACTATAGAGTCTACGTAAAATATTGGCCTTTCTGTTGTTCCATCAGATTCTTCAAAGTCGGGGTCAATCTTCAGTGTATAGAAGACAACATTTCTTCCCCTTCCTATATGCGCTAAATGACCTTCGAGAATAACACTATTCCTAGAGGGGTCATATTCTTTCCCCTTCAGACCTCTACAGGTAATTTTAAAGAGGACTTCACCTTCGTCTATTCGCTTTCTGAGAGTATAGTTGTCCTCACCGTCAATTTTTTTTAATTCTAATTGCTCATTGAGAAAACTCCCGTCAGGCAAAAAAAATGTTTTTTTAGTTTCCTCATGTTTCCAACCGACTGACGCTAAGATGCCCATTTCTGGAAATAATAATACCGATAGAAGACTTCCTTCTAACTCTTCTAAATATCGCGCGGAACTGATAGGGTAACTATAAAGTTTATTACCAAAGTAGAATGCGAAACACGGTCCACTTGTTTTCCTGTTGTCATCGATAGCTCCAGTGAGCAAAACAGGATTATGAGCAAGTACATCGTAATCAAGACCATATGGTACTATAGTTTTCAATTCATACAAACCATGAGATGTCATGAACGAGAATACAGCACGTTCACCTACTGAATCTAAAATTGCCGGTTTGATTCGTCCATTGTTACGATCCATCTTAAATTCGACAGAGGTTCCATTTTTTAACTCAAAACCAAATAGTCTTGTATCTTGGTCTTGCTGACGCCAAAAACTCTTTCTTTGCGTAATTGACCTATCAAATATACTTAGTGGCAAGCTTAGAATGCAGTGAAGTCCCACATCGTCAAGTCTTCGGGATGGATCGAAGCGAAAAAGAAGATTTACTCGCTCTGGAGATTGTGGATTGAGAGGTAGATTGAGAGGTAGTAGGAAAAGGTCATAGCGAGAGTCTTGAAAATAAGGAAAATTGCCAATAAATTCACATCCATATTCGGCTAAACGTTTTCGCGATTTTTCCTCTTCAGACAATTCAACAAATTCGCTTAACTCTCCTGTTTCTACAGTTGGCAGATCAAGTGCAGTTCGAATATCTCTATAGGTATGATTAGGCGGCAGATCAGCAAACGAATCAAATCTTTGTCTCTGTAGCATTTCATTAGCTTCTGCAAGGGTAGAGTCGTTTATTTCATCTCTCGAATTTGGCAGTTTGCCAGCTTCCACAGGTCCTGTCAGATAATGAGCGAATTCAGAGACCCTTTGACCAACGAGTTTACGAATAAAATCATCACTTAAAATTCTACTTCTCTCCTTTGGATCTTTCTGAAAGAGTATTCTACCTACTACATGAGCCAAACGAGTAACACGCGTTGCTAAGTCAGTAGAAGTATCTGGAACTACGAAACCTGCTTCGTATTTTGGAAGCATTTTCTCTAATTCGTGGTTGTTAATAAACCAACCCCATTTAGCCGCATCTTGCCATTCTAGCGTTAACCATCGCGTTGTGAGATTTAAAACGAGAAATTGGTACATCTCCAGGTACTGTATCATGTGTTGTCTCTGAGTGTAGGGTTTTATTTTCATCCAATAACTATCGAGTTGATGGGTAAGTTCGTGAAGTGTTTCAAACGCTGACCATTCCTCATCATCGGGAAATGTCAGTCCTGTAATGCCACGGCCAACATAACCGCCATCGTTGACTATAATAGTGCCAGGCAAGGTCAGAAGAAGTCGCGAAAACGAAGGGACAAAACGGTGCAAAAAATCACGGAACTTTGTATCGTCTTGAGGACTCAAATGATAGGGAGGTTTTTTCAGTAAGAGGTCTATGTGATCAACGAGTTCTTTGGCATCTTGAGTATGTGAGCCTTGACGTATACCCCATTCATCTCTGATTGCTGCTATTGATGGGTCATCTGCATCGACTATTTCATTTTCAGCAACCTGTTTTAAAGGAAGATAGAAGCTAGGAAAAAGTACATAGCCAAACAGCTCTTCCATTACTCTTCCCTGCGCATAGACCAGAGCGAAATCTCGTAGTCCAAACTTTTGTAGATTGACTTCATGACTTGGGGGTAGTCCAGCTCGAAAATCTAACGGCGCAAAAGCCACAGCGGCTCCTAGTTCTAGAAAATTGCGTCGTGTAATTTTATCCTTTTCCATGGTAAAATAGAATATAAACTAATCAAAATAGACTTATAGTATACCACGCGTCAAAGATTTTTCAATCTGGAAATTATGCCCAAGATAAAAATTAAGAAGGAAATTCTCTGGAAGATTGTGATAGTTGTTTCTTCATTACTGCTTGTTTTTTCGTCTTTAGCACCGTTGCTTTTTCTCAGATGAATTCAGTTTATGATTATCCTATTGTATGTATCTACAAACGTCTATAGATGATCTTCCTTCAACAAGTGTAATAACGAAAAAAAGGTTTAGGTCGATCGGAATCAATACATATAGGGATCTTATCAATTATTTCCCCTTTCGCTACGAAAATTATTCGCTCCATTCAACAATAAAAAGGTTGCAGCCTGGCGAAGTTGTCACGTTAAGAGGGACAATAGAGAAAGCCAAATTTGAAATTACGAGAAAGGGTAAGAAGATACAAAAAGTTATCTTAAACGACGGTACTGACACGATTGACCTCGTGTGGTACAACCAACCCTATCTGTTGAGGTTATTTAGACCCAGCCAAAATCTTTCGGCATCCGGCGAAGTCAAATCCTTTCAGAATAAACTGACGATAGAGCCACAGTCATACGAATTATTAAACAACCCTAAACAGCGCACTATTCATACAGGCAGGCTTGTCCCAGTGTATTCCGAACAAAGAGGTCTCTCATCAAGAGTAATAAGAGAAAAAATTTATACAATACTTTCATTATTGACTGACGAATCTCTGACCGAATTTCTCCCTGGGGAAATTTTAAACTACAATCATTTGATCGATGAGTTCGAAGCCTATCAGCAAATACATTTTCCCAATGACATTGCGTCAGCGAATAAAGCTCGAGGGAGGTTGGCTTTTGATGAGCTCTTTGTCATCCAGCTTGCTGCAAAATTGATTCGCAATGAGTGGCAGAAAGAAATTGTTGGCAATCCGTTCCGCATAGGTCTTGTCGAAGATCAGAAGCTTAAAGAATTTATTGACGATCTGCCTTTTCAATTAACGGACGCACAAAAACGCACGGTTAAAGAGATCATTTCTGATCTTAAGAAACCCTCTCCGATGAATCGTTTTCTTGAGGGCGATGTAGGTTCTGGTAAAACCGTTGTTGCGACGGTGGCTGCCTATCTTTCTTACCTAAATAATTACCAGACAGTATTTATGGCCCCGACAGAAATTTTGGCTTTTCAGCATTACAATACGTTGTCCAGACTTCTAAAAAGTTATCCACTAAAAGTCGGCTTGCAAACCGGAACAAAGAAAGTTGCAAATACGACTGAACACTATGACATACTCGTGGGAACACACGCCCTCATCAGCGGAAAATTTTCGCTCGATATGATCGGTTTGACTATCATCGACGAGCAGCATCGTTTCGGTGTCGTTCAGAGAGCTAGCCTCAAAGAAAAGGGAATCAATCCTCACCTGTTGACGATGACTGCGACGCCCATTCCACGTACTGTTGCGCTTACTCTCTATGGAGAATTGGATTTATCAGTTATTGATGAAATGCCGAGAGGCCGCCTTCCTGTTAAGACGGTTCTTGTAACAAAGAATAAAAGGCTTCGCGGATATGAGTGGATTAAAAAACAAATCAAAGGCGAGCAAGTCCAGGTATTTATCATTTGTCCGCTTATCGAGGAATCAGACGTCGAAACAATGAAATCGGTAAAGGCGGCTACCAAGGAATATGAGCGACTGCAGAAAGAAATATTCCCCGGGTTTAATCTCGGACTGCTCCACGGAAAACTCAAATCGAAAGAAAAAAATCAGATTATGGAAGATTTCAAAGCTAAAAAATACGATATTCTCGTCTCGACTCCGGTGGTTGAGGTAGGAATTGATATACCAAGCGCTACTATTATGGTGATCGAAGCTGCGGAACGATTTGGCCTCGCTCAACTTCATCAGCTGCGAGGCAGAGTCGGAAGAGGTTCAAAACAATCCTACTGCCTCCTCTATACCGAATCGACCGACAAAAAAGTAGTTGAGAGGCTTCAGACTTTTACCAAGATTCAGTCCGGAATGCAGCTTGCCGAATACGATCTTAAACTGAGAGGTCCAGGTGAAATCTATGGGGTAAGTCAACATGGATATCAGGATCTAAAAATAGCCTCTCTGGCAGATTATGAATTAATCGATGGAACTAAGCGGGCAGTAAAATATTTCATGCAAAAGTATAGCAATATTGCGGAGTTTCCGGAGATAGAAAGGAGAGTTGAAGCGTATAAGGTAAGAAAGATAAGTAGGGATTAACTATGTGAGTGCTTTAATTCCTCTGGTAGATCAACAAGGTCTTTATCTAATAATTTATTGACTCCCGATGCAGCAAATATTGCTTCTGTAGTTGGACTTCCTAAAAGTCCTCTTCCAAAACTTCTTGACGATGTATGCTCCAAATGATGAGCATTATGCCTGTCAATTAGGTCAATTTATTCATCAGTTAACTTCATTCCTTTTGTCTGTTTATGCGTTATAACAGCTAAATTAGGCAGCAGTAATTTTTATTATCCTTAAGGCTTCCTTCATATTTTAGATTATATCAACGGTACAATCGAATGTCAATTGCATCTCGAGGGAAAAGGCTGCTACAATAAATACATGTTTGATTTAATCTCAATTGGAAGTATCAGTATCGATCTTTTCTTTAAAAGCGATACTTTTACGTTTTCCAATAACCGTTTCCAACTGGCCGTGGGCGGAAAATACTTCGCTCCCTACTTCCATACGGGGATTGGCGGAGGTGGAACAAATGTGGCGATCGGCGCAGCAAAACGCGGGCTTAAGGTAGCTGTCTGTGGTTTAATCGGTGAAAATCCCTTCAAAAAAATGATTGTAGACCATCTGGACGGTTTTAACATTTCGCATAAATTTTCCAAGATAGTCAACGATTATTTCAATATTTCCACGATACTTTTAACAGAAAAAGGAGAAAGAACAATTATCCATCACTCTACCCCGCACCAAAAATTATTCGATCGTTTTTTTACAAAAGATCT
>JACPMD010000024.1:5139-6899 GCA_016186235.1 Candidatus Roizmanbacteria bacterium
AAGCTGCGGACTTTGTCTATTTTGGCAATCTCCCAGAGGTTTCTTTTACGCAGAGAAACGAATTTATACACGAATTGAAAAAAGGGGATATAACGATTGTTCTCAATTTGGGGGCAAAAGATGTTGAGAGGTCAAAAGAGCAATTAAAAAACCTATTAGAAGACGTTGATATTCTTATCCTGAACGGTCATGAATTTGCGGAGTTAGTGAAAGCCCCGTTTAAGGATATCCATTTTCAAGAAAACGTCGTTTCCTGGTATATTCCCTATTTGAAAGGAAAAATCGTTGTCGTTACACTCGGCGAAAAGGGGAGCTTCCTTTATTCTGGTGATACTATTTACCATGAAAGAGCGGTAAAGGTGGATAAAATCATAGATACAACCGGAGCGGGAGACGCATATACCTCAGCATTCATCTCAAAGTATGTTAAAACAAGAAATTTAAAAGATTCGATGCAAGAGGGAGCTCTATACGCGGCAAAAATACTTTCTAAGGTAGGCGCAAACTAAAGATCTATATATAGTCTAATGAGTGGAAACAAACGCAATGATTCTCTACTAACTTACCTCTTCTAACAAATTTCTCCCTGTCATATCGTCTGGTTTAGGAATATCGAGCACATACAGAACCGTTGGAGCAATATCGGCCAATATCCCAGCTTGTAATTTTGCGACCTTACCTTGCAGCGCCGTTCCGATTGCTATGAAAGGCACAGGATTACCCGTATGCTCGGTCGATATCTGGCCAGTTTGAGGATTAATTTTCTGCTCAACGTTCCCATGGTCGCCAGTAACAAGCAAAGTATATCCGTTTGCCAACGACTCCTGAATGATCGTGCCTAAACACGTATCTACCGCTTTAATCGCCTGAGTAGTGGCTTGAATATTGCCTGTATGTCCAACCATGTCAGGATTAGCAAAGTTAATAAGGATAAACTGGTATTTCTTTTGCTTCATCTTATCAATAAGAAGACGCATAAGCTCGTATGATGACATTTCTGGTTTCTGGTCATAGGTTGGGACTTTAGGCGAAGGAACGATGACTCGCTCCTCATTTTTATAGGTTTCTTCGTTTTGGCCATTGAAGTAGAAGGTAACGAATCGTTCCTTCTCGGATTCGGCCATGCGTAATTGATGGAAACCAACACTGGAGACAATTTTTCCCAAAGGATTTTCAACTTTGGTCGGCGGAAATGCAATCTTCGCAGGTAGTTCTTTTTCATATTCGGTGAGCGTTGTAAAGTAGAGGTTACTGAGTTTCACTTTTCTTTGAAACGGATTAGAGACAACAATCTCTTCTTTAGGGAGATGAGTTTTGTAATATTTGACGGTGTAAGGATCAAAAGAAGTGATTTTATTGGCGTCGCGCTCAAAATTATCAAGAACGAATGCCTTTGTCAGTTGGCGTGGCCTGTCTATTCGGTAGTTGAAAAAAATGACCGCGTCATTTGATTGGATTAATGCGATAGGTTTGCCATCTTTTACTATATTTGTTGGATCGATAAACTCGTCAGTTTTTCCTTCCTTATAGGAATTTTGAACGGCCTCGTAGGGAGTAGCGGCTTTATTACCAACTCCTTCGGTAAGACAAACATATGCTTTCTCGGTGCGCTCCCAGCGCCGATCTCTGTCCATCGCATAGTATCTCCCCATCACAGAGGCAATCGTACCTATACCCAAATCGCGCAGTTTTTGATCCAATTTTTTTATTTCATCCTCTGCTGATTTTGGAGGCGAATCTCTTCCATCGGTGATAACATG
>JACPMD010000033.1 GCA_016186235.1 Candidatus Roizmanbacteria bacterium
CAATTTTCCTGGATTGCCAGAGCCTTTATATTATGTGGAGTATAGAGGAGACGGCGTTTTAAAAGTTGACGAGGAACACGGCGATTTCTTTAGAGTTACTGTAGGGAATAGTAAAGTTGAACTCGAACCTTTTATAAGTAAAGATGTAATTGTTACTCAAGGAAAATTTGTAGGCTCATCAAAGCAGTGCATAGTTAATAAATGTACAGACATTCGGAGCAGTTATGTTGTGCTAGACATAGACAGCCTAGAAATTGCTAAATAGCTATGTTTTGCTACGAGCCTAATTTTTTAGAAGGATTTCACTAGCTTCAGAAATTTCATACCGGTGACCGGAGTCGGACCTTGTTATTCAAATAAGTTCGAAGTTGTGCTTAAATCCAAGATTTCAATATTCCTATATTCTACTTCTAAAAAGTTTCCGTTATCATTCTTCTTGCCTTCTCCTACATTTCCAAAGTGACCTGCATCATGATGGTCATTAGTTCTAATAAAAATTTCTCCGAAATTTTCAATTAACAGATTTTGATCCTCAAGTACAAGTTGTTGATGTATCCACATGCTAAGCTTATTCTCGTCAATCAATATCTCCATTGAGCACCATTTATTTGGATCATAACTTTCGAAAACTTTACCATCCTCTTCTTTTCTTTGTTCCGGCCACGTTACAGATCTACTCTTACCAGAGTACCTAATTAAAGCTAATTCAGAAAAGAATCCAGAATTTCTTTGGGATCTAAGATGAACTCCGAACCAATCATATTTGTGATTAGTCGAGTACTCAAATCTAAAATCTAACTTTATTCTTAAATTTTTTAGCTTAGGTATATTTCCAATTTTGATAACCTGTTTATCAATTAGAGTTCCATTTTGGTTAGGTAAGTACTTTTTGCTTTCAATAAATTTTCCAGGCCCAAAGTTTTGATTTTTTATCATGTCAAAGATCTTAATTTCTTTTACGATGATGTCATAAAGTTCAGTTTTAGAGTTGTATTTTTTTGCCTCGTAACCTCTAATATCAAACGGCATATCATCAATATCTTGACCTGTAACTACCAAGATATTTTTGTCCATTTGGATAGCAATTCCTAATTCAAGAAGTACGTTTGGATTGTGATTTGTTATATCTGCGATAAACAAATCACACGAAGAGATTCCTCTAGTAAAAATTTCATACAGCTGTTTGTTTCTGTTTATAAACTCTTCGATTTCTGCAGGTTTAATATCATTTTTCCAATTTTCATCAACTTTTAATGAGTATTTGGAACCGTATTGAGCCTCCCATGAATGTTCTGCTTTAATTTTTTCAAATATATCTTCATACATCGCCATTACATAAGCATTCCATTTGAAGGCTCCAAAAATTCTTTTGTCTTTTTCTCTCCATGAAACCCTGATCTTTTTATTCATATGTTAAAGGGTCATACTAGTTCGACCCCTGTGGCTAAGATGGATCACAAACTAGTGTTGTGCCAACAAGTTCCCTAAAAGTAAGGTACTTTCACCACAGGGATCATTCGGTACGCCTAGTATATCACTTCTTCAGATCCTTGAAGCTATTTATTTTTAAGTGATGCATTAGAGCTACTAGCTCAAGTCCTAGTTCTGGAGTGATATAATCAAAAAGGTTCGAGCAAAGTACGGTCACCAGCTCCAAACCGAGTACACTAATAACCAAATTATATGGATTTTCAGCTAAAGAGAGTAGTCCAAGCACTTCGCAGAATTTCTCGCAACGAAAAAATAAAAGTATATCTTCTTCAAAATCCTCCGTTTTACAAAACAGTCTTGAATGAAGCTATGAGGTTTATAGGTGGAGAAACGCTCGATGAGTGTTTTCAAACAGCAGAAAAAATTATCGAGAAAGGTCACGCATTTACCGTTGATTTTATGGGAGAAAGTACCCGAGACGAGAAAACAGCAAAGGTGGTTACTAAGGAGTTTTTAAGAGTTATCGAAAAAATTAAGAAAACTTCAGCGAACGCATCAATTTCTCTTGATCTTTCGCATCTTGGGATGATGATTGACAAAGATCTTGCTCTAGAAAATGCTTCCAAACTCGCACAAAAAGCAAAAGAGTCGGGCATCGAAATCATGATCAGCATGGAAGGAACTGATAGAACAGATAATATTTTGGGCCTTCATAAAAAGCTTTGCAAAAAGTTTGATAATGTTGGAATCACCTTGCAAGCATACCTTTATAGAACAGAAAAGGATTTGGATGAGGCGCTTGATCGGCCAGTAAAAATAAGACTTGTGAAGGGAGCCTATGAAATTTCCAGAGAGGAAGGACTACCTTGGGGAAGGAAAACTGATGCAGCTTATCGAAAATATATGAAAAAAATTCTCAAAAGGCATCATTTATTTTCTATTGCAACACATGATGAACAAATACTACATTCCGCAGAAAATATAATAAAAAGGCATTCTATTAATAGTAATAATATAGAAATTGAAATGCTTCACATGGTAAAGAATGGTATCTCTATTTATGCCACCGTCTAGCTGAAAATCCTCTTAATATCTACCAAGCTCTTGCCGATGCGGCTGGTATAAAATAGAAACAAAACTAGAGTTCCTATCTTATAAGATATGTTTTAACACGAGAGTCTATTATTTCTTTTATATATCTAAACCCCTCGTCTGATGGACATCCAGACAGCCCTTTGCACTCTTCTGATAAAGTAGGCAGAGGTCCATTCCGGAGAATGTAGGCAAAAGGTTGAGGAATTCGATATTGGTCTTGTGGATGGAATGTTTCAACTTTTAATCCCGAAATAGGATAATTTGAAAAATCACGGTAGGCTGTGGGGAGTAGATCTCCCCCTCCAACAAGATGTCCAAAGTAATAAACGCTTGAAGGATTTGTGGGTGAACTCATTAATCTCCAGGATCCGCCACCCCATACGTTATTAGTTGGATCGTTTATTTGATAAAGAATCAAGTCTAGCATACCATTTTCAAATCCGGCTTTAAGTGCCTCAAGTCTCAGGTATTCTGGTAGATCATCTCCTTTTTGAAGAACTTCACTTGGAATAACAGGGGTTGACGTAGCAAAAGAAATCGTTGGAAGTTTATTCATTTCAACCGTTCCTACAATTCTTATGCCGCCTGGGGGTTCCTGTACTTGAGGTTGACTGCAACCTACCATCGCTATTGTTGACAATCCTATAGTTGCTGTAAATAATTTAGCGAATTTTCGAATCTCCATCTTGAATAGGATTTAGAGTAATGGATGACGTTCTGAGCGCTTACTTTGGTTTGGATAACTTTTCCTTAACTTTTCTATATCTTTATTCTCCATTTCCCATCCTAAAGCTCCAAGATCTTCCTCAAGATGCTGAGAGTTTGTAATTTTGGAAAGAGTTACCACATTCATTTGCGAGATAAGCCAATTAAGCATAATTTGAACCGGCGTTTTTCCATACTTTTCACCTAAACGAAGAATTATTTCTGGAATATTTTCCAAAAGATCACCTTTATCCATCGGTCGATATGCTGTTAAGATCACGTCATTCTTTTGACAGTACTCTAGGAGCCCTTCATATTCTGGCTCCCTCTGTTGCACATTGTAATAAACCTGGTTTGTAACGATTTTATTTTCGGTGTATTTCTGTGCTTCTTGTAAACGTGTTGTTTTGAAATTGCTGACGCCAATATTTTTCACTAGCCCTTCTAATACTAATTTATCCATTGCCTTCATCGTTTCGGAAAGAGGAACTTGGTCATTAGGTGCATGGATAAGATATAAATCTAAATAGTTTGTTTTCAACCTGCGTAGTGAACCTTTTACCGCGGTAAGTACATCCTTGTATCTTAAATGCCTAGGATCGACCTTTGAGACAATAAAACGCTTATTTCTTCAGCTGTATCAATGTGAGATATCCCCGCTTCTATGGCTTTCTTTATTGGGTGAACATGAGCTTCGTCATCATTGTTCGGATCGCGAAATTTGTCTCCACCCATGAGCCATGTCCCCAATCCAAAAACAGGCATTTTAAAACCATTCTTAAGTTGTTTAGTCGGAATTTTCATGAGTTTTCAAATTCGAATGTGTTACAATTATACAATTAGGACATGCCGATGTAGCTCAGCTGGTAGAGCAGTGCTTTCGTAAAGCAAAGGTCGTCGGTTCGATCCCGACCATCGGCTCATGAGTCGGCTTCAACAATATCAGAGGAAAAAATTCCAGTCAAACATTGTTGGAATGCTTTTGCTTCTCGTTATCATTCTAGTCTTTATCTTCACCTTCGGCATCAAACTGCTTTTAAACGCCTCTGCATTTATTGCAAATCTTACCGAGGAAAAAATTCAGACCTCGTCGCTCAAAAAAAATAACGACACCATTGGAGATATCGATGTGAACGAAATACCAGTTGCAACTAATAGCTCTACGATAGCAGTGGGAGGATCTGTCGTCAACTTTAATCAGCTCGAGTTTTATTTAAATGGAGAAAAAGTGAAAGAGAAAACGCTTGTTGTTTCAGATACCTTTAATGAAGAAATTACAGGACTTGAAAAAGGAAAAAACGAAGTTTATGTGGTGGCACGTATGAAAAGTTCTGCGAAGAAAAAAAAATCGAAAACGTTTGACGTTCTTTATAAAAGCGAAAAACCGTTTCTTGAAATTACCGAGCCGCAGGATAATTACAAAACTTCACAAACTGAAATCAAGCTCATTGGGAAAACAGATAAAGAAACATTCGTCAGATTGAATGGATTTCCTCTGGTTGTCGACGCCCAAGGCATATTCCAAACGTTTGTCAAGCTAAGAGAGGGAGAGAATAAACTTGAGGTGACAGCTCAGGATGTCGCTGGCAATACTGAATCAAAAACTCTCACTGTGATGTACCAAAAGGACGAATAATGCTATACGCCGAAGTTGAGAAAAGCAACAAAAGAACAAATGGATGAAGAAGAATATTATCTGCGAATGACAGCAACCCTAGCAATACCATTGCATAGTGTGAGTATTCGCTCAAAGAAGCTATTTTAAGAAGAGCAAACAAAAAAAGAATCAATCCCGCCATTCCCCCTGTCACCAAAACAATGAGGAAACTGGAATGAAGTGAAGCCCCTGCATGGTTAACCAGCTCATTTTTTACATAACGGATCCGATTGTAACCTATTCCGAAGAGTGGGTTTTTTTTCCACAGTTTGAAAGCCAACTGATAATCGTTAAATCGTGACTCGATGGAGAAAGTTCTTCCTAAATTCACCCCTTCTCCGAAGGGTTTGGGAGATAAAGAAATAAAGATTAAAAATGAGATAAAAAAAACAGCAGGCAGTACATACTGTTTCTTTGCGATGAAGTACAAGGAGACTACGACGGGTAGAGCCAGATAGAGACTACGGCTATAGGTAAGAACAGAAAATATCATGAATGTTACAAGAAGAAAATTTCTTAGTATGTCGTTTTTCATCAGTTTTTTACCGCTAAGGAAAATAAGGAGAAATAATAAAGCATAAATCGCGCCGGCGACCGAGGTATCAAAAAATAAACCAAATAATCTATAGAGATGAGGATCCCATCCCAGGTATTGAAGATTTCTTAAATTGGGATAAAGGAAATACTGGATTATTGAAGCCACAGGCGTAAGCAAAATGAAGATGATTAATCCTTGCCTGAGGGTGTTTTTAAAATCGGTTTTTCCTTGCAAATGGTAGATGACATAGAAAAAAAACAAGAAATAGAGAATAAGTCTGAAGAGATATAGCAATGCAATTGAATTTTCACGAGGTGAAAAAGAAGGTAGGCCGAGAATATATGAAAGGCCTAAAGACAGGCAAAATAAATAGATTATTCTCAATTTTTCGAAACTTTCTTGCAACGGTTTTACTCTATGCCTCAACAAAAGGCTTGATGTAAGGAAAAAAAGAAAAAATTCATAGAGATATATATTTATTTCTTGGTTTGAGAAAGATATCCTCGCCAATTGACCAAAAGAGAATGAAATAAACAAGCTATATGTAAGAACAGTCAAAAACATCGTTATACTTTTTTATCAATTTTCGTGTATTGATAGAGCTTCGCTCGTACCAAAAAGGAATGAAAACTCATCATAAATGCGTATCCGAAACCGGCAGGACCATCAAGAAATCCAAGCTTAAGAAAATAGGTGAAAACAAACTTCCCTAAAGGATAGAAGATAATTGAGAAAATGTTGGCTGATTTCCTTTGTTTAAGCAGCTCTTCAGCCCGTAACGTGCTATAGTAATTAATTTCTTTTAAAAAGTCTTTCACTGTTGGATGAGGATAGTGATTTAAGAGAGACTCCAGTCGGCCAACCAGGCCTTGGCAGACAAATTCCTCATGCACTTTGCCAATCCACCTCCCCGAATCTCTCTGCATTAATCTTATAAGTCCTCTCGTTCTAGCCTCGCGAGTTTCACCAAAACGTAGTTCTCTCCCCCACCAAAAATCACGTCGTTTAATGTAGTAAGCGATACTTTCTGATTTATCGTCATCCTGAACTTGTTTCAGGATCTCTTTCTTCAATTCCATACTTACTTCTTCGTCTGCGTCGACAAAAAGAAACCACTCCCCTCTTGCCTTAGACGTGGCAGAATTTCGCAGTGCTGCAAAGTCGTCCATAGAGTCGCCCTGATAAACCTGTGCTCCCAGCCTTTTACTTATTTCCTCCGTTCGATCGCGTGAGTTGTCATCTATAACAACTATTTCGTCGCAAAAAGCAACCGACTTTATACTTTTTTCTATAACCCTTTCTTCATCTTTGGCGATGATAATTGCAGATATCTTC
>JACPMD010000034.1:0-3997 GCA_016186235.1 Candidatus Roizmanbacteria bacterium
ACAATGAGTGAAAAAGATGCCTATGATTTCCTCAGGAAGGAGAATATAAGCTATGTCTTTTACGGCCCGCAGGAAAAAGAAAAATCGGTTGAAGATATCAAAAAATATACGTTTCTTAAACATGTTTTTGCATCTTCGTATGTATTGCTTTATAAAGTAGAAGTCAAGTAGTTGTAGAAGGAAGATTAAAAACTATATGCCGAGTATTTTTGCCCCTGAATAGCGTTTGAAGTCTCGATCAAAACTAAATACTTTTTCGATTTTATACGTCTCGATAATCGCAAAAGAATAACAATCAACCCAACCTACATCTTTGTCTTTGATTTTCTGAAAAATCTGGAAAGCCTTCTCAAGAAGCTCTCTTGACTCAAGAATAATCGTCGTTTTGCTTTTGAATATATCATGTACAAAGTCTATCGCCGCTTGTCTATTATGTCGAGCGCTTCCCACGGTCAACACCTCACCAAGAATTGCTTGGGAAGTAAACAAGTCTTCTTTCGACGAAAAAATTGAGCGACCGATAGATAGGGCCTTCTCTCTATTGTTGTCTTGCGGTTTGAGAATGGCAAGGTAAGCCGAAGAATCAATAAAAATCTTCATTTGGGTTATTTCTTTTTATCTCTCCAGAGATATCCAAATTTAGGTGATAACGGCCCATATAAATACTTTTTATAAGTCGTAGAAAGGTTTTTATCTTTGGAGCGACTTTTGTATTTTTCAGCTCTTGTAGCCCACTTTATTAGTACTTCTGCACCGCTTAATTGTCTTGGCTTTTTCTTGAGATAGTTTTTAATCGCTTTACGTGCCACTTCACTCACTGGTACGCCTTGAGTTTGCGCCTCAATCTTAAGCAATCTTCTCTCTTCATCTGGCAAACGAACGACTACAGGTTGCATCATATAATTATCAGTATACAGAATACGTATTCGTTTGTCAATATCAGTTTGATTTTGGAGGGTTTGTCTAAACATCAAAATCTTTATAATGAAGAACGTGTTTACTCATACTTTTTATATGATGTTTGTAATCTGCTGTTAAAAGAGGAATTTTTTCCATTTCTGCTGCAGCGATAAATGAGGCATCATAAAGGGTAATCGTAAATTTGTCTAATAAATCCAGGATTTTTTCCATAAATTCGTTAGAGTAAGAAATGATTTCTGGATTTAGATCGAGAATACTGGTTAACGCGCTAAGGATAAATTCTTTGCGAGCTTTTTTGGAAAATTTGAGTGCGTTAACAAATTCATATAAAGCAAGATCGAGTATTACGAAGGAAAGTTTTCTTTTATTAAATTCCACTAAAAGTCTCTCAGCAATTTTATCCTGTTCTTCCGGATGAAACAATTTTATTAGTACCGAAGCGTCCAGAATTATTTGGTCCATTTTTTATATTCTTTATCTCTTTCTTTAATAACTATTTTCGTTAAATCTAAATTGCCGTATATCTCCCTGAATTTCGTCCTCATTCTTAGAATATTTATAATTGCTTTTTTCCTACGTTTAGTTTCATCATCATCGTCTGTAGATTTTTCTATAGGAGATATTTTTGCCACCGGTTTATCAAATCGGCTTATAATAAATTCACGACCGGCATACATCACTTGGTTTAATATCTCAGCGAATTGAGCACGAGCATCTTTGGATGAAATGACCTGATTCATATATAAGAATATTACTTTAGTCTTTTAAGTTTGTCAATAATATAAATAATGTACAAAATGTATATATTCGTCACTCTCTAATCTCCCTGTTTTCCATAATTTCTCCCAAGAATATCAAGATCTGAAATATTTACCCGACCATCAAGATTAAAGTCTGAACGTTTGGTGCCAGAGGTGTTAAACTCTGAGACAAGAACCTGAAGGTCGGCAGAATCAACTTTATTATAGCTTCCTGATGAGGTGTTGAATCTGTCAGCGTCTCCTGAAAAGAGAAGTTTTGAATCTCGAAGCGTTATAAGTTCTCCACAGAATGTGTTGGAAACTACTAGACAATCAAATGTTTGTCCTTGTGTTAAGACAACATTTGCAAACGATCGCTTAAGCGTTGGCCCTGCTTTCACAACTACAGTATAGGCTTTGCTTTGACTGATGTTAAATACCACCTCTTGCGAGGTTTCAAAGTAGGCGCCGTTTCTAAGAAGTGGGGTATTCGTAACTCCTATACGAACTACCCCGTCTCGAGCTTCAATCTGGACATCTGAGAGGATGTGTTGGCCCTGAAGGAGTTGGAGTTCTTGTCGGAGTTGGCCTTCGTGTAGGCGTAGGAGTTGGAGTGCGCGTTGGTGAAGGAGCAGGCGTTTTTGTCGCAGTTGGACTATGAGTTGGGGCTGCGTCTGAACAAGTAGTTCCTAAGTCTCTTCCCAGAAACTCTCCCATCTTCCGGCATGACAATTTCCAGCGCAAAACATGAGTCTGATGAGAAGCAAAATCAAGGCTAAGAGAGGTTTTACCGGCTGCAAAATCTCTGTTTCTATTCTCTCCTACAAATTCGGCGGTAACTGTAATCGGTAAAGAAGGTATATCTATTTTCATATCTTTTTGGGAACTATTAGTTATATTCACCGCAATAAGATAAAAATTAGTATTGGAGTAAAACGCCGTAACATCAATCTTCTTAGGATCGCTAGACGTAACTTCTTTTGACACAAAATTTCCAACCAAATAATGCTCAATGATATGATTTACCCGCAATTCTGTTAGTGTATTTTTCAACCGCGCATAGATATCCGGATTACGCTGGTCATTTACTTCATTCCACATACCTACCGAAATTCCGCGTGCCCTATGCCCGAGTGCAGCATAAAATAATGAACGTATCTCATCCTGTGTGGGAAGACTTGATACTTGCAGAACTGCTCCTATAGATTTCTTACCCGTCTCCTGTCGAAAATATTCTATAACTCCAATTAACTGCTGGATATCATCTTTTTGGGGAAAGCCGGAGCCTGGTTCACTGGAATCTGCAAAATATCCACTTTCGGCAAAAGGCATATCCAAATTGGGATCTTTGAAGTATTTAATCGCCCATGCAACCCGTTCTCGTGCTCCTGCAGAACAAAAACCTTTACTAATATATTCTGAGGTGTCGATCAAATCCCATTTTCCGCTCGATTGATTTTTTTCGACTGTACATAATATAAAATCCGCAGATCCAGTTCTGGAATTAGGGTCAGCTTTCTTGGTATTACTTAAAATCGTGTAGGCTCTAGGATCAATATATTGAAAATGGGAACTTGGTTCATCCATTCCCTCAGATAAAAAAATATTCGGATAGTTTTTCAATCTCTGCGCATAGGCTGTAACAAAGTCAGGATCGCAATAATTACATTGGTCTGGGCAGATTTTCCCTGTCTGAGCGCTCCCGACGCATACACTACACTCGGGATGATTCGGATCAGTATGAGAGTATTTGCGAAGATCACAAGAAAAAGAGTGTAAGGCATACCCATAGGGAGCGGTAAATGCAGGTAAACCTAACGATTTTGCTTTTTCCAAAAGCTTGAAATCATTATTAAGATTATCGGTAAAGCCCAGACTATTAAATCCCACTGCCACGGCATTTTCCAGTAACTGTCCGCTATTGCCTGTGTAGATTGACATGGGAAAGTACCGTTGACCGTTGAATGTCATGAATCCTTGATCGTCAAATCGAAGCGTTGGTTTGGTTTCGGTAAAGGCAGCTTTACTGCGGAGATCTTTTTTCGTCTGCGTTGCAAACATAGTTATTCCTATCAAAAGAAGGAGAAGAATTTGAATAAGGAATATTTTATTTCTCATAAATATCGAAACAGCTATATACTAAATAGATTACAGTAGTTAAGAGAAATTTGTATGAATTGTTTTCTGTGTGGTAAAGATAGATTCGAACTCGCTTATACTATACAAACTAAAAGAATCATAAAATGTAAAGAGGATGGACTGTTTTTATCCGAGAATATCATAAAGAATAAGATCTATGGCAAAGGGTACTTTGAAAATAATCCTCACCCTGCTCA
>JACPMD010000034.1:4025-9421 GCA_016186235.1 Candidatus Roizmanbacteria bacterium
TAAAGAGGATGGACTGTTTTTATCCGAGAATATCATAAAGAATAAGATCTATGGCAAAGCGTACTTCGAAAATAATCCCCATCCTGCTCAATCGAATAAAAATTATTTTCTTGAAAAAATCGAAACGATTAGGAGATTGACAAAGAAAAGTAAACCATACATATTAGATGTGGGATGCGGGTGGGGAGAATTTGAAGAAGGTTTGGAGAAAGAGACTATTCCTTACTTAGGAATCGACACCAATAACGAAGCTATTGAGATATGCAAAAAGAAAGGCTTAAATTGTCAGCATATAACACTAGAGAAATTGGCTTTAAACCAAAAAGACGGTAATTTTGATGCAGTTACCCTTTTTCAAGTTATTGAACATATAAAAGATCCTCTTCGTCTTCTTAGTGTGGCCAGAAAACTCCTAAGAAAAGATGGAATGCTACTTATCACAACGCCGAATAACGACTCTCCGCTGCGAAAAATCATGGGGAAACGTTGGAGCGTCTATAACGAACCGAGTCACTTTGTTTTTTATAACAAAAAGACGCTAGAAAGACTGCTTAAAAAGGCCGAATTCAATAACATTAAAGTAAAAAACGACTCATGGCGGTTTTTATCCTCGAAGTATATTTTTAAACGCTTGAGACAAGTAGGTTTTCCAACTTTTCCTCTCTCACTTTTCCCTTTTAATGTACCCATCCCTACCGATCCATTTGGCGACCTAGAAACTACTGGATTTGTGATATGATGAAAGGAAAATGTCGAGCTTTTCACTCGTAGGGCTTGCAATCGAAAGTCTCCTGGTAACAAACTTTTTTGTCTTCGTCTATAGTAATGTTTTGCGCCTTCTCAATAGTGTATTCCCGGCAAAAGATCCGATCGAGTTCATACGAATTGGGGCTCTACCAGAACCTTTTGAGATATTACTGTATTTAGCGTTATCCTTTTCTTCGGTAGTTGGACTCGTTTTTTTTCACAGATTTTTTTTCAAAAATTCATCTACATCAATTGAACTACCAATAGCTAAATATCTCATCTTTATTTTCTTACTCTTTCTCCTTATCAGTAATCTTGGAACATATCCTATGGCCCGAAGCACATATCCGTATCAAAAACCCGAAACTTCAGCTACCTACACTTTGCATCTTTTTTTCTTTCTTTTGATTACAACATCAGTGACATTCCTAGTCTACATCCTAAGGAATCGAATTGAAAGAAATGCAAAAAAGATTTTTCTTTTTTTAATTTTCATCGTAACGGTTATCGCGATTGCTACTTTTGAACCGCGATTTCCTATCGTAGGGCATGATTATTCTTACTTCTTTGGCCCAATTTGGGAAGTTGTTCATGGAAAAACGCTCTATACAGAGGTTCCTTCCCAATATGGATTTCTTTCTATACTTTTGTTCTCGTTCTTCTATAAAATTGGCCTCTTAAATATCACTTACCTTCCGCTCGTCGTCTGGTTATTCTACATCGTAGCGTATTTTTTATCATTCTTCTTAATCTACAAAATAAGCCAGTCTCTTCCTTTAGCTCTCATCGGGCTTTTCTCAATCATAACGGTAAACTACTTTTCGATCTATCATCTTCCTGGAACAATCCCTCAAACCGGTCCTCTTCGTTGGTTACCTGCAGTACTTCTCTTATTTAGCCTCTACAAGCTAAAAAATATTGCCTCCATAGGATTCATCATTCTTTTGTCTATAATGAGTCTTTGGGTCCTTGACAGTGGAATTTCCTTGATCCTTGCCTTCGGATTTACTTTATTTATTCTCTTTTTGACAGGAACACTTTCGATAAAACGATTTGCCCGCTCGCTCATTACTCTTGCAGGGAGCTTAGTAGGCCTGCTACTTGGTATTAATCTCATTCATATTGTCCTTGGTTATAAGCCGATTGATATTATCTCTGTGTTTGTGAAACTCCAGCAATATGCCTCATCAGGCTTTGGGATGCTACCGCTCGATTTGCAGACCTATTTCTGGGTAGTCCTCTTAATCTATTTCGCATCAATTATTTATATTCTTAGAAATAAATTCCAAGAAAGCTCGCAGGTTCTATTATTATTTTCCGCAAATATATCCTTATTTGCCTCTGTGTATTTTGTCGGCAGAAGTCATCCCCATAACTTATTTCATATCTCTCTTCTCCCGCTACTCAATGGGTTTATCCTCTTAGGTCTTCTTTTAAAACACCTAAATCAAAGTAGTATTCTACGTTTCATGTTTTACGTTTCATGTTTCACAATTTTTATTGCCTATCCAATCTATAACCGTCAAGAAGTGATGACAAAAATAGTAAAAGCAAAAATAAACAGATTTAAGACTGGCAACATTTTCATACCGGAGTGGTTTCCATTTCTGCAAAAAAAATATCAAAAAGAGGTTGGCTTAATTAAGGAATATTTACCCGAAAAGGAAATTCTCATTCTTTCTCCAGATGATACCTATCTTTTCTATCTCACTGGAAAGGAAAATATCATAAATGATAACTCACAAATAACTATTCTTACGCAAAAAGATTTAGATTTTTCTTTAGCAAGGTTTTACAAAACATGTCCGAGAAGAGTTGTGGCTGATTGCACCCTGTTTAAAAAATGTGAATCGAGCAAACCTTTTACCGAGATAGCCTTTTTCTCTATTCAGCCGATTCTTTTGAACCGAATTCAAGAAATGTGTAAGGTTGCCTATAGATAATATTAATATTAGCAGACTATTTTTTCATTTGTACATTATTCTCTATGGGATTCTTGTTGCCTTATCTATAAGCTCCTTCATGCTCTTTCGGCCATTCATGTATATCGACAACGACCATTCTTATATTCTCTGCAACAAGGATAAAATTCGCTACGAACTGGGGCCAAACGTCATCTTCGCGATCGATAAAAAACTCGACCCTTTTAACGATGCGAAAGCACGCAAGCTCTGCGAACACCAGATCATTCGAGATTATATCAATTCGTACCCAGTGCCTGAAAAAATAAACTATACCTTTCTTCCTCAAAAACTGCAGGAATCTAGTTGGCTTGGCGCTCTTTTCTCTGCCATTCTTACTTTTGCAGTAGGGTCCTTTCTTATCGGTAAACACTTGTGGAACCTATTTCTTTATCTTATCGAGTAAACATATGAAATATCTGTCTACCATAACAATAGTCTTAGTAATTCTTATTTTTGGCATCGTATTTTATGCTGTGATCCTGAAGGCGCCAACTCAGATGCTCTATTGCAGAAAAGAAGTCGAACTCAGACTCTATATCTTCAGACAGGCACTTAAAAAAAACGGCGCAGACCTTTCTTTAGAAGAAAACGAAGATATTAAAAAATTTTTTACTCAGATGTATATTAAATGTCTGAAAAAAGAACGCGTACAATGAAATTTAAAATCGTCTTTTACACACTCTTCATAGCTGTTTGTCTTTCAACACTCATCCTTTTTAAGCCTTTTCGCTATGTTGATAACCAAAAATCGTATATAGTCTGCAAAAAAGATAATTCGCACTTTGAAATCGGCCCCAATCTGATCTACACCTTTACTCAATCGTTAGACGACTTTAACGATAAAAAAGCAAGAAAATTGTGTGAATATAAAACAATAAGAGATTATGCAGATAGTCAAAAGACTCCTCAGGAAGTGAATTACATTTTTTATCCCGTTTATACAACCGAGTCAAGTTGGAGCGACGTACTCTTTTCATCAATGCTTATTTTTGCCGCTTTAGTAATTCTTATCCGGCATAAGAAAAACGTTCCTACTGAAGTAAAGGCTACAGTTACGTTTGCTATTGAGGTACTATTTTGGACTACTGCTTGGATATTCGTTTATACTCAATCTGTTATTCATCTCAGGTTCATCTTTCCTCCAAAACCAAACGACAATTTTCTCATACTCGGAGTATATCCTGAGCCTTTTGAGATACCACTCTATCTGGTACTTACTTTTCTATTTATATATCTCATCTATGCACTCCGTCCCCGAATTACAGATTTTATAATGAAGATTCCGAAATCTATCCAGTACGTTCTCTTTATACTTCTTGCTGTTCTTTTTTTACAAAATCTTGGCGAGTTTCCCTTACAAACTCCGCTATCGGAGAAGTCATTATTTATTCCTCTCGTTTATCTTTTCACATCATGCTTTTTCATTTTTGAAATGTTGATTCTTGAGCATTCTCACCTAAAAGATAAGCTTAAAAATATATGGATATATAGTATTGTCTTCTGCCTTATTGCAATTTTCACTTTTCCTCCACGTTTCGTGATTTCTGGAGTAGACTACTCTTATTTTTACGGCCCAATTTGGGAGATAACTCAGGGAAAAACAATATTTACAGAGATATCTTCTCAATACGGATTCCTCTCTATTTTATTTTTGAGTGTGCTCCATAAAGTTGCACTTCCTTTGTCCTATCTTCCAATTCTCGTCTGGGCTCTCTTCGTAATTCAGTACTTTCTCTGCTTCCATCTCATCTTTAAACAAAGCAAATCACTGGCTTTTGGGCTATTAGGACTCTTTTGTATTTTGACGTTCAACTATTTTGCCGTTCGAGTCATTCCAACAGACTATCCCCAAGCCGGACCTTTACGATGGCTTCCCCTTATACTTTCGTTGTTTATGCTTTCTCGAGCAAAACATTTCACCTCTCATAAACTCATATTTTTTATCGCTCTGGCAAGTTTTTGGATGATCGATGTAGGGATAGAGCTTCTCCTAGCTTATGCCTTTAGCCTCTATATGCTCGTTATGATAAAGCGAGAGAGTATTAAATACATGATAAAAGCTCTTAGCTGGCTTTTTATTTTTCTTCTGGCTATTTTTATTTTTATACAAACCGTGCATATTGCTCTTGGGTATACATCGGTAAATTTTTTAGCAGTTTTTACGAAGCTTCAACAGTATTCCTCATCTGGCTTTGGCATGCTTCCTATCGAATCCAAAACCTATTTCTGGATCGGCATACTTTTTTACTTCGCCTCAATACTCTATGCATTTCAAAAGAATGAAAGAACTTTGTTATTTTCTGCTAACCTCACGCTTTTGGCTTCAATTTACTATGTCGGGCGAAGTCATCCTGCAGAGCTTTATACCGTTTCGCTCTTTATTTTTCTTAATGCTTTTCTACTATTAAGCCTCTTCTATCGAGATATAAAAACTCTGAGGATAAAAATAATCACGCTAGCATTTCTTTTTTTCTTTTTTATTTTATTTCCCGCTTTTCATCGAACTGTAGCCATTGCTTCGTCGATTGAGACTCGAATTCAACGTTTTATGAAAGGAGATATCTTAAAGCCGGAAATGGATGAAGTCTTAGAAAAGAAATATAGTAGGGAAAAGCATATGATTCAGGAAGCTTTTCCTGAAAAAGAAATTCTTGTAATATCGGGAGACGATACTTATCTCCTCTA
>JACPMD010000035.1 GCA_016186235.1 Candidatus Roizmanbacteria bacterium
ATAGCAAAAGTAATCCCACTTTCTTTTTTATCTTTAAAAATCTCGTCGACCCTAGGGGGAGTATTGTTGATTATTACTGCATTTTATTTTACTTTGGAACTTTTAAAAGATACAAGAATGGCATATTTTGTCTCATTTCTATCCGCAATTTCTTTTTGGTCTCTGTCATTTTCAAGACAGGCTAAACCTCACATTTTTGTAGCCTTTTTTGCGCTATCTGCATTGCTTTTCTCGTTGAGGAAAAAAGACGGCCTCGCTGGGTTTTTCATTGGCCTTGGGATGTATACCCAAGCGAGTTTTTTCGGAGTTCCTCTCCTATTCTTGCTTTTAAGAAAAATAAAAAGCTTACTTATTGCAGCTATGATAAGTTTACCCCTCGTTTTTTCCTTCTTGTTGACAAAAGAAGATCCGATGAATGCCTCTTTTTTTATAGAAAAACTTACAGTTCATTCTGGAGGATCATCAACCTTATACGTAATCCAAAGAATTCTAGACAATATACTTAGAAACATTGGGTCCTTTTTCTGGGTAGGAGATAAGGGTTTTCGTCACACTATCTCCGGACTTCCTCACTTAGACGTTATTTCTGGGTTCTTTTTGCTCGCGGGTCTGGCATTTACTATTAAAGAATCCATAACAAGAAAAAGGTCATCGATTGTGGCCTATTTTTTGCTCCCTTTTTTCGTTTTGCAGTTACCTTCGATTCTTGACATTGCAAATCGACTATCGACACCGAATATGGGAAGGATGATAGCGGTGATGCCTTTTGCCTATATAGGATCAACATATGGTTTTATTAAGCTATGGCGAATTTTCCAAAAAAAACCTATGATGAAAATTGTTTTACTTGACCTATGGATACTTGCGGTAGTTTTAAATCTCTATTTATTTTTCTTTGTATACCCTCAACAGCTTCCCAATAGAAATATTGCTTTTGGAGAGACGATCGCTGAGAAAATTGATTCATACGACAAAAATTATGAAATTATAGTAAACGGATGTTGTTGGGGACAGTGGGGTCAACCTGAGCCGAATGGAATACGATTTAGATTAGAAAATAAAAGAGACGTGCATTTTTTTGCTGCTGACCAAACACGCGATGAAATTTCCTGCGAACTTTTACAATCTCAATTTAGGAATAAAAAAGTTGCTGTATTTGTTGATCCCACAGAGCGAGAGTTGCTCCGCGAAGTACAAAGTTGTTTAGCAAATGGCTCGTTCTACACCGTAAGAAAATCTGGATTAGAGATTGTACGAGTAATAGAAGGCAAAGTATATTCGCCACTATGATACTTTTTCTGCTTCCATTGTTGGTAAGAGTGATCAGCTACAAGCCTGATCACTTTAACGGAGACGAATTTATCACTGGATTTTTTTCGGGCACGTATGATTTTGCAAAAACGAATTTTTTTTCGCCAATACCTTCTGATCGTGGAGAGTGGGTGAGTCAATTCCCCAGCCTTTTTTTTGCCATTCAGAAGATAATTTTCCTTATTTTCGGAGAAAATCTTACGGCCATACGAATTTCGATTCTTCCTTATGTATTCATCGTTGTAATGATGTTATTTTTCATTACGCGTCGTTTATTCGATACAAAGGTAGCAGCTATTGCCGTGGTTTTATATTCGTTTTTTGCACCCAGCTTGTATCTTGAAACGCTCGGCCTTCATTTTATAAGTAGCACCGCAGTTTTTTTGGTTTTTTTTTACTTCCTCGTTGAAAATATGAATCGGAATGATAATAAATCAGCTATTCTACAGGGTGTTGCATGCGGCTTCTGTTATCTCTTTTATACGTCATCTTACATTGCATTACCTATTATGTGTCTTGTTTTTTACATTCGCTTTATCTTAAAGTCAGAGATAATAATTGTGAAAAATTTTATACTAGCTATAACTGCTTTTGCGATAATTATGTCTCCATTTTTTGTCTCTATGTACCGGAACAATAATGTATATTTGACGCAAAGAATCAAACAGGTAAATCTTGTTAACGGCACATGGTCTCCATTTAAGAAAGAAGTTGAAAAGGGAAAAAGTATTTTGGAAATCGTAAAAGACAACTTTATTGTATCGTTTCAGTCGTTGTACAGAGATGGATTGATTGGAGATAAAGGATTGAATTTTGGCAATCTCGCATTATTGAACAAAACCTCTCTTCTCTTTTTTATAGCGGGAGCTTTAGGAAGTCTCTTTTCAATAAAGAAGAAGGAAATACTTTTGACATGGTTCGTTATTCTGGTTTCATTTATTGCGGGGATGGTGCTCACCATTCCACCACCTCCGTTTCATCGCTTTTCTGTCGCGTTCCCGTTTTTGGTTCTCATTATGAGCATTTTTTTTCACAATTTTCTTGCCTGGAAATTCTCTACGAGAAGAATAAGACTCTTTATCGTTATTATCTTCTTGGCCATTTATTCACTCACAAGCTATGCATACTTTCTTCGACAGACATCCTTAAATGCTGATCAAAGCATACATCTGGCAAACTATGTCGGCAAAAATTTTCAAAACAGAAACATTTATATTGCCTCATTCCCTAGCTATCATCTTAAAAAAATATTTTATTTTTTCCCGCAAAAAAACATGAAGGAGGCAATAGTTGATTATCCCCAAAATCTTCTCTCTACTTTTAACTCGAAAGAGCCTTATCTTTACGTGATTCATTCGTCGAAGGAATTCAATCGAAAATTTCAAAAA
>JACPMD010000040.1 GCA_016186235.1 Candidatus Roizmanbacteria bacterium
ACTTTTTGCTTTTATTTCCGGACTCGTTACTATTCTCGCTCCGTGTATCTGGCCTCTTCTGCCGATCATTCTTTCCTCAACAACCTCTGGTGGTAAAGCCAAACCGCTGGGGATTACCCTAGGAATTATTACGAGTTTTGCCCTTTTTACCTTAACAATTTCGTACATCGTCAAAATTATCCCGTTTGATCCGAATGTTTTGAGACTCTTTGCAGTAGTCGTAATAGGATTTTTGGGGTTAACTTTGGTTATTCCTAAACTGACAGAGCTTCTTGAAGGATGGGTAAGCCAGATCAGCGGGAAATTCGCAGGTCTCACACAATCAAAGGACCAAGCCATGCCTGCCGGCAGGCATGGCTTTCGAGGAGGTATAGTTACAGGACTTGCCTTAGGAATTGTCTGGTCTCCATGCGCGGGTCCAATCCTAGCTACCATCGCAACGCTTGCTGCGACGCAATCGGTGAATCTCGGAATAATTGTAGTAACCATTGTGTACGTGGTCGGAGTCGGAATTCCACTTTTTATTTTTGCAACAGTTGGCTCTAAAATTTTTTCGCAGAGTCGAGTACTTTCACCTTATACGGGAGTAATACAAAAATTTTTTGGCATCGTAATGATTCTCACTGCACTCGCAATCTTTACTAATTATGACAAAGTGCTCCAAGCAAAGCTTCTCGACTTATTTCCTTCCTATGCTAATTTTCTAATCAAATTAGAAAGTAATCCAGCCGTCAAAGATCAACTCAATATTTTAAAAGGCAAGAAAAAAATGCCGTCAGAAGGGCCTATGAACAAAAGCATTATTATGGTTACTCCTTCGAGTTCACTGCCAAATTTAGGAAAAGCACCTGAATTTGTTGGAATAGAACGGTGGCTCAATGTCGATAAACCGCTTACCATACAGGAGCTTCGCGGCAAGGTAATCCTCATAGACTTCTGGACCTACACGTGCATTAATTGTATTCGTACATTGCCTTTTGTTACGAGCTGGTATGAAAAATACAAAGACAAGGGATTTATTGTTATTGGTGTACATACGCCGGAATTTGAGTTTGAGAAAAAAACGTCAAATGTCGAAATGGCAATCATGCAGTATAAAATTCACTATCCGGTCGCTCAAGATAATGATTACGAAACGTGGGATGTTTACAATAATCACTATTGGCCGGCGAAATATCTCGTCGATGCAAATGGAAACATTCGCTATACACATTTTGGCGAAGGCGAGTACGACGTAACCGAAAAAAATATCCAAACTCTTTTAAAGGAAGCAGGGCAAAATGTAGAAGAGGATATTGTTGAGTTGCCCGATCAGACTCCTCGCATTCGTCTCACTCCGGAAACATACCTTGGTACGTTGAGGATGGAACGACTTTCCTCGTCTTCTCCGCCGCCTTTGCACTATTTTGCGCTCGACAAAAACTGGAAGACCGAGAAAGAATATTCGTCTTCGGGCAAAAATTCTGCATTAGAGCTGAGTTTTTACGCCAATCAAGTTCACCTTGTGATCGTTCCAAAGACTGTAACCGATAGGGTAAAGGTTATCTTGGATGGGGAAGGAGTAGATTCAGAGAACGCAGGGAAAGACGTAGTCGATGGCTATATACAATTTGACGAAGAACATCCTAACAATCTTTACACGCTTATCGATCTAAAGAGCAATCCCGGTGAACACACGCTCCGACTCGAGTTTGAATCTGAAAGTACAAAAATTTACGCTTTCACATTCGGCTAATTTCTTCAAGGAGCTGAACGAGTTTTTCCTCAGAGATTTTTTCTCTAGCTGTTTCTATAAACTCACTTAAATCTACATGATGTTCTTTTTCATAGATTTTGGCTTGTAGGGCCATCTCAAGATATTGAATTTGTCTGACCAATTTTGCTTCTTCTGTTTTTCCTTCAGCGTATTCTTCCCATAGCGCTGCAAATTTTTTCTGTTTTCTTAAAGGAAATATCCTCTTAACAGCTTTCCTTTCTCTTCTCTCTTTTTCTGCGAGAGGAATTTGTCCTGGAGTTGGGTCACCGGTGTAGATCTCTGGAGTTTCATGAAAGAGAGACATAATCGCCATTTTAAAAGCATCAAGATGAGGAAAATACTCACTCACGATGAATAATGTTAGGACCGCAGAACCAAAACTGTGTTCAGCTACGCTTTCAGTCTCACCAGAAGTGATGGATCTTAACCACCCCTGTCTTTCAAGCCTTTTTAGGCGATTAAACTTAAAATATAAATCAGTAATCGGATTTTGATTTCTACGTTCCACCATCAAATTTTTCCAACAATAGGTAAAGAGAAAGGTTCCTTGAGATGTCTTAGATAAAGCTCAACCTGTTCATAGTGGTCAAATGCAAACGTTTCTTGTTTAGGAAGGTTATCGAGACTAAACCAGCGGACTTCGCTCGCTTCTTTGTCAGATTCTGTAACTTTCTTTACTGGTTTAGCAATAAAAATAAAGGCAATATTTTGGCGATTTTCGCCTCGGCGATCTGGATTATCAACAATGCGGAACAGTTCTACAAGTTCAATCTCATATCCGCTTTCTTCAAGCGTTTCTCGTTTTGCGGTTTGTTCTACCCATTCGTCTCGATCGACATATCCGCCGATGAGTCCCCACTTATTTGGGTTCGAGAGGTGTGGTGCGCGTTTCACAAGAAGAATGTTGTCTTTGTCGATAATCATCACATCCGCAACAGCATGTCGAAGTGAAGCTTTTCCTCCGTCTTCAAAAATACAGGTGAGCATAGTTATCTCTTAAAATTCTTTTTAAATAATAACTTCCAGCTTGATGCATTGTTCCTGTTTCCTTCAGTCGAGGCGATTCCGATTGCATCAATAAGAAACGTTTTCTTAATTGTAAGATTTCTAATAATTTCTATTTTAGTCTCTTCAGAAATATTTTTATAAATTAAACTGGTGTGCGGTAAAAATTCATAGTCTTTATAAACTAATAGCCTTCTTCTTAAATTCTCGTAAATGATATCAAGCATCGGATGTTTTTGAACTTCAATAAACACTGTTTTCCAGATATTATTGGCTGTGAAATTTATTTTTTTCATTTCAATAGTAAAGGGATCGATGTCTTTTACCGCCTCAGTTGTAATTTTTTCCGCTTCTTTTACATCCATGACGAGTCCTCCTCCATAGATAGTAAGATGCGGGTAAAATTCAGGAGCGTCGTATTCTTTCGCAAGTTTTTTAATAATAGTGCCGAGATAAACTGAATCACTTTCTGAGAAAAGAAGCCAGATAGATACGAGTCGTTTCATGTCAATAGAAATTTATAAACATTCTTCCTATAGCCGATTTTTGTAATCGATATGAGTTCTGCTTTGAAATCAACCTCGAAGATTACCCTGATTTTCCCAAATTTCAGTCGATAAGAACGGTTCGATCCAGTAAGTTTTGCTATATTGAGATTGGATTTAAAAGGATAAGACAATAGATTGATTTTATCGAGGATTTTTTTAGCTTCTTCTTTGTTAAATCGTCTTAACTCTTTTCTTGATTTGGCGGTAAAGACTATCTTATACATACTCTTTCATCACTTCTTCTATTGGAATGCGTTTGTCTTTTGGCTCCTTTTCTAATTTAATGGCTTCTTGAGTATCAAAGTAGTCTTCGAGAAGTTCTTGAATTCTTGCAAATTCATCTACATCGATCATAACCGCCTTAGGTTTTGATCTGTGAAAAATGTAGGTAACACCTTGTTTTTTAACCAATTCAAGAAGACCAAGCGCGTCTTCCCTCATATCGGTGATAGTCTTGACGTTTTTGGACGTGGGAATTAACATAAGAATAGTATATAGATTAATCTAAGGTTTGTCAAGCTCTTAAATTTTAAATTCATGTGAGTTCAAATTTAGTATTTAGCCTTAGTTTACAACGTTTTGAAATTTGCCTTTAATGAATTTTTCTATATTCGACACAAAAGTTTCCCAGCGGGCAGTGTTTGCCTCGACAGTTCTAAAGGCAACTGGAGGATAAACGACGCAGTTTTTTGTATGTAAAAACTTTTTTACTAAACCAGGTTCCATAGCATCAGAGTGATCGAATATATAGACGATATCTCCCTTCCGTGCTTTTTCTAAAACAGACTCATTATCAATTAAGGCCGGAGGAGCAAGATTAATTAGTATACCCCCTTTTTTTAAAATATTTATTTTATTTTTATTGATGATATTTTTGGTGTTTTTATTTAATGCAAGGTTCAAGGATATGAAATCGCTTAGGGATAAAACTTTATCCAGAGTCATTTTTTTTGCTCCTCTTCTATTAAGCCCTGGTTTATTTTTTCTAGAAAAATATACGACTTTCATACCAATTCTCAAACCAATTTGAGCTACGCGCGATCCAATTTTTCCAGCACCGATAACTCCAAGAACACGATCTTTTAATTCTAACCCCATGAATTTATCAAAAGAATAGTCTTCCCTTTTTGCTTGATTTTTAGCTTTTTCTAATTCACGAATGTGTTCAAAAAGGGCCGCAAAGAAAAACTCCGAAACCGCCTCTGTACTGTAGCCTCCAAGATTACA
>JACPMD010000030.1 GCA_016186235.1 Candidatus Roizmanbacteria bacterium
AGTAACCGACTGTGGAGGCTTCTCAACTTTTCTTGCATCATTACTTCAATCTATAGGTATTCCTTCTCGTTTAGTAGTAGGGTTTTTGATCATAGAAAGTGTATTAAAGCGTATTTC
The DNA here is from genome assembly GCA_016186235.1 of Candidatus Roizmanbacteria bacterium. GTDB lineage: Bacteria > Patescibacteriota > Microgenomatia > UBA1406 > GWC2-37-13 > JACPMD01. The sequence goes on from JACPMD010000030.1 coordinate 118, forward strand.
TTCTATGTTTCACGTTCCACGTTTCACGTTCCACGATCTCTCGATGCACGCGTGGCTCGAAGTGCTTCTTCCCAATAACAGTTGGTTTCCGCTTGATCCTTCCATAGAATGGAGAAGAGCAAATAGCCTAACAAAACGCGAAGGAGGATTTGGCTTTATTCCGGCTGATCGATTAGTTGTTTCTTTTGGGCAGGATTTTACATTGAATATACAGGGAGAAACGTATCGAGTTGATTTATTACAAAATCCTGTTTCTTTGTAAATATGTTTTACGTTTCACGTTTTATGTTTTATGATAAGCTCCGATTTTGCGCCAAATGAGTCATGGGATGATGCTTGGTTAAGCCTCAAGCTTCTTTTTCAACCGTGGCGATGGGAGGATGGAAAAGAACGTAAGGAGGTTAAAACTGAGGTTCTTAAACTTTTTCACCCTTCAACACTCCATGTTTCACTTTTCCTTTCTGGCAGATCAGCTTTGTATTATCTTTTGAAGTCTTTGAATCTTCCTGAAAATTCAGAAGTACTTATACAGGCATTCACCTGTGAGGCTGTAGTTTTTCCTATTCTCGCAAATAAATTAAGGCCTAACTATATAGATATTGAACCTGATACCTATTCAATTGATTACCAAAAACTTACTAACCAGTTAAGCAAAAACTCTAAGGTCCTTATTCTTCAGCATACCTTCGGATTCACTCCGAAGTACCGTAACCAAATCCTTGATTTTGCCAAGAAAAATGAACTTGTTGTCATAGAAGATCTTGCCCATGGCTTTGATCTTAAAATATTTCAAGGCGTCGAGGTTAAAAACCTAAAGTCTCATTTTTACCTTCTTTCTTTTGGCCGTTCCAAGGCCTTCTCATCTGTTTTTGGAGGTGCAATCTTAACGAGAAACCAGCAACAAGTTAACGAGCTAACAAACAATTTCCCATTCCCGTCCTATTTGTTCATTATCAGATGTCTACTTTACAAACCTCTGGTAATGCTCGTCAAATCAACCTATGAGCTTGGAATTGGCAAACTCATTCATAAAATTTTAAAAACCTTTAATCTCCTTATTCCGGAAGTAACTCAAAAAGAAAAGCGCGGAAACTATGATGAAATCTTTAATAAAAGCTATCCAAATGGCTTGGCGATCCTGATTTTGAACCAGTTAAAGAAATTTGATCAAATGAATAGGAATAGATCTACATCGATTCAAATATTTAATAGTACTTTTTCCAAAAAAATGCCAGATTTCTTGATTCGATATCCGTTGCTGGTTGATAATCGAAAAGACATTCTTGCAAAGACTGCAGAACAGAATATTTACTTGGGAAAATGGTACGATCAGGTTGTAGCACCAAAAGACATAGATCTCGAAAGGGTAGAGTATAAGAAAGGAAGCTGCCCGACGGCAGAAAATCTCTGTCAAAAAATAATTAATTTACCTACGAATATTTCTGAAGAAGAAGCGAAAAGAGTATTAGATATATTAAACGACGTCAAATGAATATACAACAAATCGATAATAAAATAAACTGGAATGAGATTCTTATTAAAGCAAGTTTTCCTTCCTTTTTACAATCCTGGGAGTGGGGAGAAGTGCAAAAAAAGGCTGGTTATAGCGTCGAAAGAATTACCATAGGACAGGGAAACGACGTTGCAGCAATGGTCCAAATAATAAAAGTCCGAGCAAAGTATGGAAGTTTTCTTTTTGTTCCGCACGGTCCTATCATACTTCGGAATCCAAAAACAGCTATTAAAAAACTTCTTGATTATTTGATAAAGGTTGCACGAAAGGAAAACTATTCTTTTCTGCGGATCGCGCCTTTACTTGAAGATACAAGCGAAAATCGAAAAACATTTCAAGATTTAGGCTTTAAAACAGGTCCTACCTATATGTCCGCAGAAAGCGTATGGGTCTTGCCACTCAACAAATCCGAAGACGAACTACTTCTAGATATGAGAAAAACGACGCGCTACCTCATTCGGAAAGCAATTCGTGAGGGGGTTGTTATAGAAAAACGAGCAGACAGTAAAGCAGTTGACGATTTTTACAAACTCTACGAGGAAACGGTGAAAAGAGAAAAATTTGTTCCATTTTCGAAAAAATTCATCAGAGACGAGTTCGAAGCCTTCCATAAAACAGGAAATGCTGTCTTTCTTTTCGGAAAACACGAAAAAAGCTATCTTTCCTCTGCCTTGATTCTTTTTACAAAATCATCAGGATTCTATCATCAAGGCGCCTCTATCCACAGCAAAATTCCTGTTCCGTATCTCTTGCAATGGGAAGCGATAAAGGAAGCCAAAAGAAGGGGATCCGCCTTCTACAATTTCTGGGGAGTCTATAGGCCCGGCCGTACTCCAAAAAATTGGCAAGGCCTCACGCTTTTTAAGACAGGTTTCGGCGGAAAACAGATCGATTATATTCTGCCGCAAGACTATATTATTTCACCAAAATATTATGTTAGCTATTTGTATGAGAAATTCTTAGCGTGGAAGAGGGAAGTCTAGATTAGTGAATTTTAACTAAGCCTTTTTCCAGAATTTTGCCAAAACTCTTTTTTAAAAAAATAAGAGAAAGGGCTAAATAAAAAATATTTAAGATGAGGCAAATAATTAGTTTTTTGGGGTCGAGTTCTCCTCTCTCAATGACTTCTCTGGCTCCTTCAAAAATATAAGTTGTGGGTATAAATAAACCTACGTTCTGAGCCCAGTTTGGTAAAGTAGATAAGGGATAATATACTGCCGAGAAAGGAGAAATGACGGCTACCGTAGTCCATGCCAATGTCTGAACTCTTGTCCCATACCTGAGTACTATGCTTGCAACAAAAAAACCTACCCACCAACCTGTTAGAATTAAAAGGAAGAAAAAAGGAATAATGTAAAATCCGTAGATAAATATTTCAAATTTATAAAGAAAAAAAGCCAGTGCTGAGGTAAATATTAGACTGACAACAGCTTTGAGGAATCCTATTATTAAAAACGAAGTAATCCACTCGCTAAATTTAAGCGGAGATACAAAAATGTTCACTAAATTTTTATTCTATAAATCTTCAAGTAAATTTACTGTAATCTTATATTGTCTTCTCCAGACAATTAACCACAGTACAATACCCGATAAAATAATGAGCAATACCGGTGATGCCTCCGGCATAAAACTGCGAAAATAAAGACTCGTTAAACCCCAGACAAACAAATCAAGAGCCGGCCAGTAAAAGGCATCACTTAATCGGTCAAAACTCCTCATAAAAAGATATGTATAGCGCAAAATAATTGCGTAGATACGGTGAATTTTCATGGTTTCTTTTTGGTCATCTGCAAAAAATAATCTTCTAGGCTCGGCTTATCAATTGAGATTTCTTCATAGAATATTCCTTTATCCATCAGATTGCGTAAAAACTCTGGTATTTCTTTTTCAGGCAAATCAGCAATTATGTAACGAGTCTCTAATTTAAATGGTATTTTTTTCTGTTCACAATATTCAATAGTCCGTTTCAATCCATCTTTAATAAAAAGCTCTACATGGCTTACACTTATGGAGCTAGCTAAATTTTCAGGAGTATCGTCAGAGATAATTTTGCCTTCGTTAATAAATATCACTCTGTCACAAACCTCTTCAACCTCACGCATGTTGTGTGATGTAAGAATGATTGAGACATTGAATTTTTTTCGTTCTTCCAGAAGAAACTCTCTGATGTACTTAGCGACTTCTGGATCAAGTGAAGAGGTTGGCTCATCTAACAGCAATACTTTAGGAAAATTAATAAATGCTTTGGCTAAATTTACACGGGTTAATTGTCCGGCTGATAATTCTGACATTCTTTGCTTTAATAATTTTTCTACCTTGAAGATTTCGACAACTTTCTGAACACGTTCTTTTCTACTTTTGATCTCATAAAGATAAGAAATAAAAGTTAAGTTCTCTTGAACACTTAAATCCCAGGGTAAATTTGTATAGGTGGAGGAAAAATTGACTTGTTCGAGAATTTCTTCCCTGTGTTTTCTAAACTCTTTTCCAAAATAGACAACTTCACCTTTGGTTGCAGATAAAACCCCAAGGAGCATCTGGATCGTTGTAGTTTTTCCTGCGCCGTTTGGGCCCAGAAACCCCAATATCTCACCTTCTCGCAATGAAAACGAGATATTGTCAACGGCGGTGAATTTACCGAATTTTTTTGTCAGGTTTTTAACGGCGAGAACGTCCATGAAGTCATTCTATCATGAGGTATGTTTCTTTTCTAAGGTAGAGATGCGTATTTCATGATTCTCAAGTTTATCATTTATGTTAATTTGCCTCGAGGATAGAATAGTATGTTCGTCTTCAAATTTCTGATATTTGGCCATTAACCAATCAAATCTTTCAAATACTTTATTCTTAAAATGGCCAAATTCTGCTATAAATTTTTCAACCGGTTGTAGTTTAAAATCGATGTATTCCATAACTCGATCTATTCGTTTATTAAGTCTTGTCTCCGACGCCTCAATTCTCTTATCGACTTGATTAAATCTTTTATCAATTGTATTAAACTTATTATCGATCGTATTTAAACTCTTATTAAGTCTTGTCTCCGACGCCTCAATTCTCTTATCGACTTGATTAAATCTTTTATCAATTGTATTAAACTTATTATCGATCGTATTTAAACTCTTATTTCGTCAATCGATTATGTGCTACAATATCTTCAATGATTGAACTGTTACAAAAGGCTGCAAGGAATGCCGGAGAAGTTCTGCGGAACTATTTTCACAAGGGCGTCACTGTCTCTCATAAGGCTTCATTTAAAGACTTACTCACAGAGGCAGATACAGAAAGCCAGAAAATTATCTACCGGACTCTTGTCAACGGAATGATAAAAAAGGGGTATCGAAAAGAAGAGATCGGATTCATCGGTGAGGAAAAATTAAACGTAGAGGGGACGCATAAATTTATTATTGACCCTCTCGACGGCACAAGCAACTTTGAAGCAGGCCTTGAATATTTTTGTATCTCGATTGCCTATTCGCAAAACAATTCAGTCCTCTCAAGTCTTGTTTTTGACCCTATGCGAAATATTTTTTATCTCTCGGAAAGATCAAAAGGTGCCTATAAAATCTATAATGGAAAAAGGGAACTTCTCAAGCACAGAAAAAAGGCCTTTAAAAATTCTTTAGTGATTACGATCTTGGGGAATACACCTGAAATTTATGAAAGACAACTTGAAGTTCACAAAAAGCTCCATCCAAATATTATTGCCTTACGGCACCTTGGTGCTACTGCTTTGGATGTGAGCAAGTGTGCAGATAACACCTTTGCTTTTTGTATAAACGGAGGCTCAAGTATTTGGGATATTGCAGCTGCCAAACTTATTTTTGAAGAAAGCGGAGGAATAGTTACCGACTGGAATGGAAAGAGACTTCAACTTGCTTTTAACGATAGCACACAGCAATATCAGTTTATAGCTTGCCATCCAAAGCTTCTTCCGGATGTTTTACTATTTTTTAAAGACTAATTAGCTAATATGTCAAAACGGGCTGTTTCAAAACGTCTGCTTCAAATTCCCGCAAGCCCCATTCGTAAACTCGTACCATTTGCCATGGCGGCAAAAAAAAGGGGTATCAAAGTGTACCATCTAAACATCGGCGATCCAGACATAGAAACCCCTGAAGTGATGCTCAAAATATTAAAAAAATGGTCCCAAAATCCGATCTCATATTCTCAATCACAAGGTGAACCAATTTTTCTCGAGGCTCTAAAAACTTACTACAATCAGTTGGGATTCTCTTTCATTGAGACTTCACATCTTCAGGTAACCGTAGGAGGTTCGGAGGCTATATCTATGGCACTTCTCGCAGTAACCGAAGCCAGGGATGAAATCATTAGTTTCGAACCCTTCTACACCAACTATAACTCCTACGCTGCAGTCAACGGGATAAAAATTGTTCCCGTATTAACTAAACCCGGAGATGGATTCCACCTCCCTTCAGTGAAAGAAATTGAAAAAAAGATCTCAAGAAAAACGAAGGCTATACTATATTGCAATCCCAACAATCCAACCGGCACAGTCTACAGCAGAAAAGAAATTGAAATGCTCGTCACAATAGCCAAGAAAAATAATCTCTTCCTTATTGCCGACGAAGTATATCGAGAGTTCGTTTATGATAGGAAAAAACATACTTCTGTCCTTTCTTATTTCGAGAACATTCCAAACCAGGCAATCTTAGTAGACAGCCTGTCAAAACGCTACAGCCTCTGCGGCGCTCGTCTAGGCGTACTCTCATCTCTCAACAAGCAAATTATAGACGGAGTTTTGCGAATTGCCCAAGGAAGACTATCAGCCGGACTCGTCGATCAAATAATGGCTGCAAAACTTACCGATGTTCCGCACTCGTATTTTCAACACGTTCATAAAGAATATCAAAACCGCCGAAACGTGCTTTATAAAGGTCTTCAATCTATCCCAGGAGTAAAAGTACCAAAACCAGAAGGGGCTTTCTATTGCATTGTCGATCTGCCTGTCAAAGACAGCGAAGACTCTTGTAAATTCCTTTTGACCGATTTTAATCTCAACGGAGAGACTGTGATGTTTGCGCCCGCGCAAGGTTTTTATGCTACGGCCGGATTAGGCAAAAATCAAGTCCGCATCGCGTATGTGTTAAACACCTCTAAGCTCAAAAAATGTGTAAAGATATTAGAAGCCGGCCTTACAGCCTACGGCAAAAAGAAATGACCCGCCGAATCGGCGGGCGGGTTATCTTCCTAAATAGATGAGGAGTTTTGTAATTGAGAAAGAAATCAAACCGCATACCGGAAATGTCAAAAGCCAGGCTACAACGATGTTTTGAGCAACGCTCCAGCGAACGGCTTGACGGCGCTGCACAGCGCCTACGCCCATTATTGCAGTACTAATCGTGTGGGTAGTTGAGAGAGGAATTCCAAGGCGCGAAGCAAATTCAATCGCTGAAGCCGCTGCTGTCTCTGCGGCAAATCCGTGCTGGGGTTCCAGCTTGGTCAATTTTACTCCCAATGTTTTTATAATTCGCCAGCCTCCAACGATTGTTCCAATTCCCATTACTGCTGCGCATAAAAAAATCACCCAGAAAGGAACCGTAAATTCTTTCGTTTTTCCAGCCAAAAGAAGCGCTAATGAAAAGGCACCGATGAATATTTTTGTCCGTCATTGCTTCCATGACTAAACGCCATAAAAGAAGCCGAAATGATTTGGAGTTTCCCAAATAATCTTCTCACCCGAGAAATTCCGGTGTTGTAGAAAATTCTGGCAAGGAGCGAAAAAATGCCAAAAGCCAGGCCAAAACCCAAAAAAGTAGAAAAGAGAATCCCGATTAAAACCTTCGACCACCCTTCCCATAAAAGGGCCTCGAATCCTCCAGACGCTAGTCCTGCGCCGGCCAGCCCCGAGATCAAGGCATGGCTTTCGCTCGTTGGCAATCCGTACCTCCATGCAAGCGTGCTCCAGAAGATGATTGCTACCATTGCAGCCCCGACTGTCTGTAAGCTAATTATGTCTGTTCGAACAATCCCTTTTCCGATTGTTGCCGCAACGGCGGTTCCTGAGAATGCACCTAAAATATTAAGAATCGTCGCGATGATGACGGCCTGTTTTGGCGACAGCACTCTGGTTGTAACAACGGTTGCAATCGAATTTGGGGCGTCGGTCCAGCCGTTGACAAACTCTGCCCAAAGCACCAAACTCAGAACTAAAAAAAGTATTACGCTAGCAATATCCATGGAGCTTCTGCCTAATAATTCTTAATAATGATTTCTTCGACCAGATGCGCAAGGCGTTCAGACGCGTCAAGTATTCCCTCCATATTTGTGTAGATGTCTTTCCACTTAATCACATCAACCGCATTGGTATGATTCGAAAATAAGGACATATATGCTTTCCGTATCAATTGATCTCCAAGATTTTCATCTCTATTTATCCTTACGATGATATTTCTCATTTCTTTTATATTTTTTTCTCTATGTTTTAAATGCTGGATTAAAAGAACGAGGTCTTGGGTTGTAGATGTAATCAACGTTATGAATTCCCTAAACTCTTTTTCTTCTTTTTTTATTGAGTACACTGCAAGATTTGAGATGAGATTTTCAATAAGATCGACCACCGTATCAAGATTATCTGCCAAGTTATAGATGTCTTCTCTGTCTATGGGTGTTATGAAGCTTACATTGACGTCGTTTTGGATCTTATGACAAAGCGCGTCTGCCTTGAGTTCAAGTTGTCTGGCTTTTTTGCTAAATGAGTTGTCTTTCGGGAGAGGAATTTTAATTTTTTTTAAAAGAAGTGATATTTCTTTCATCACCGTTGCCAGCTCTGAAAGTCGGGCAAAAAAATCAATCGTTTTTGGAAAAAGTCCCATTTCACCAAGCAGTATAACAAATTATGATTAACTAACTACATATGTATTCACCTACTGGGAGAAAAAACAGGGGATAGAGGAATTAGACTGTTATTATAATCAATACTATCAAAACCTCTTCCAATAATCAGGCTTATAGTATTGAAAATAGCATAGTTCAAATCGGAGAAATAAATGATAAACAATAAAGAGGGAATAGAGTTATTTTTTAATAATTATCAATTAGTTATTGTTGATTATTTTTTTAGATTATTTACCACTTCCCCACTGTTAGCCTCGCTCAACGTCGTAAAAGATACAATTTACGACGTTATATACGCTTGGTCCTCTATGGTGGTCGATGTTCTGAAATTGCCTGCTGATTCTGTAAATTTTTCTGACAATTTCTGGGGAGAAGTATCTTCTTCATTCCTTAGGAATTACGGTACATAATAATAATTGAGTACTTCCCCAATAAACAGTTATTTCACTCGATTTACCCAAAATGTACATGAGAGAAGAGTCCTCTCTCTTTCGTTTGATATGTCGTTTAAATTAGGCCGCCGAGGCGGTCTAAATATCTATTTTTGAGGCTAATTATGAGGAAACTAAGCAGTAAGAGAAAGTGTAGATTTAGATTGTTATAACAGTCTAAAATTTGAATTTCGAGGCTAAATCGTTGGGTCCCGATATACATCGGGACAAAAGATATATCTTAATTTAGAGCATAGAGACAACTTGAATTAAATATATCTTTTGATTTGGAGCGTAACAGTAAGCCGATTATTTTATATCTTGTACTGTATATTTTTAGTCCTGCAAAAGAAAGAAGAAGGTGCTTTTAATAATATGTAAATTTAGCTTATTATATCAATCTATTTTAAAATTTTAGCCTCGTTTTCTACAACTTATCCACGTAATTTGCCTTATAGTTTTAAATGCAAGTAAATTACTATAGGTTATTTCGTTCACGTCCGTGAACTATGCTCTCTCCCCTCTTCTCTACTTCGTGCTTATCAAAATCACCAGCGTAATGAAAGTAAGGAAATTGCTAAAACGACCACCCACACAGTTAAGTATTCACGCACAGTTTCTTTAAATAACCTCTGGTCGAGGTAGCTGAAGATCAAGCCTGAAAGGCTGTAGTAAGAAGCGGTGAGAAACAAGGCGCTGATTGCCGGCTCCATAGGAATGAATGAAACAACAAGAGCGAGCTGACCGACGATCGATGCAGTCAACAAAGCAAAAAGAAGAATCTCTTTTTCGATGCGAAGATTTAACCTCAAGGTCCAGATGAGTTGCATTGCCATAAGAAAAACAGTGAGAGAAACAATAAAAGCGTTCAGCAAGAAAGCGAATCGCGAGGAAAATAACGTATTAAATAAGAAAAATCCGATGATTGTCTGAAAGAAGAAATTAACGGAGAATGCCGCACGGTAAAGCTGTAAACTCTTCTCTACCCCAACATTAAAAATGTTAGAACATAAAAGAATTGCGTAAATTGATACGGCATACAAAATCATAAATGGAAACCGCGTCAACCAGCGCCCTGGGAAGAGAAAGTAAAAGAGGTAAAACGAAACCGTCACCAGAAGCGGCATCAAAAAAAGCATTAACCATTCTATCTTCTCTACCCCTTCTAATACAGAAAAATAAGTAAAAACATAAACTAAAACGATAAAAAGCGGGATAAAAAAAATGGCTCTCCCAAAATCTGAAAAGGTAGAAAACGTCATTACCGCAGTTAAGATAAGCGCGCTTGCAACAAAACGATATCTTTTTTCGATTCTCAGTGCTCGTTTAGAAAAAGCCTCCTCAAATCTTTTAATGAGTAGTTTCATTGTAATAATTGCTCGGGTATATCAAAATTCGCAAAAACCTTCTGCACGTCTGACAACTCCTCTAATGCTTCAACA
>JACPMD010000031.1 GCA_016186235.1 Candidatus Roizmanbacteria bacterium
ATGTCGAATTACAACATGCCTTAACCATCCTTGAACGAAGAACCGTAACGAGATTCAATACGATTTCTTTGTACGGAATCCGTTACCGGATACCGCCTGGATACATGAAATGCCGGATATGGATCAAGATTATTGGCAACAAACTCTATTTTGAGAGTATGGGTAAAATATTCTGGAAAACCAGACTGATAATGAGGTAACAGATAGAGTAATACTTACAAGGATAATTATTTTTTTATCAATCTTGTTTTATTGGTTAAAAATTGCGGACAGTTGAGATTTCGCAAAAGCGGTCATTTCAGAATTCGCTTAACAGACAAGAAGAAGAAGAAATATAATAATTCGTATGATCCAAGCTCCTCAGGAAAAAACAGGAGTCTATGCCAATAGTCCCCATACAGTCGGAGCCGATCTCGTCAACCACTGGTTAAGAGAAAAACCTACTCAATTAGCTACTTTAAAAACTGGTGCTATTAACTACTTTGAAAGTCTAAAAGCTTCTTCAGAAAAGTTTACTGATATTAATACAGATTTTTCTGATCGTTACAGAATGGCTTGGGAGCTTTTTGTAAAACCAATTGATACGACTGGACTGACTCAGCAAGAAGCTGAACTTTCTCGTCCCATTGAAGGCGATCAATCAGTCGCTCTCGCCTTCCTTTGGGAACAACAACAGGAAACTCATGAATACAAACAATTATTTGGAAGTACAGACGGAGAGCAACGACTACGTGAATTAATGAATAAAGCGCTCCACCATGACATAACATGGCATTCCATTCTACGAGATGGGGACATGATAAGAAATAGTGAGTTTAGCGCTCTGGAATATGACGAAAATAGAGTTTTTTACCAAAAAGCCCTCGATAAACTAATGAAGAAAGTTGCTCCTAGCGAATCTGTGCCTACTATTAACCAATAATTATTTTAACGGCTTGAAGTGTTTAGTGTTTCAAGAAATTCTTTATTGTTCTTGGTTTTTTTGAGTTTATCGATCATTCCGGTGACGGCCTCTTCTGGAGTGAGAAGTGCGATCATTCGTCGCAATGTTGTCATTCGAGCAAGTGTCTCTTTGTCAACCAGCAACTCTTCATGACGAGTTCCTGAGACAAGAACATCGATCGCAGGATAGATTCTTTTGTCAGCAAATTTGCGCTCAAGATGGACCTCCATGTTGCCGGTTCCCTTGAATTCTTCATAAATCAAATCATCCATTCGGGACTCCGTACCAACGAGTGCGGTACCGATAATCGTCAGACTCCCTCCCTCTTCACAATTTCGTGCCGCGCCCAAGAATTTTTTAGCAGGATACAATGCTTGAGGATCAAACCCGCCTGACATGCTTCTGCCAGTTCCTGTAACAGTAAGATTGTATGCTCTGGCAAGTCGTGTAACAGAGTCCAAAAGGATTATGACGTCTTTCTTCATTTCGACTAATCTTCGTGCCCTATCTAGTGCAAGATTGGCCACTTTGACCTGCTGACGGGGAGACTCGTCAAAATTAGAAGCGGCTACTTCGCCTTTAATAAAGCGCTTAATCTCGGTTACTTCCTCTGGTCGCTCTCCTATGAGAACCGCCATCAAAAATGCATCTTTGTAGTTTGCCGCAATCGCCTCTGCAATGTCTTTTAGAAAGGTAGTTTTTCCGGCCTTAGGCTGAGAAACGATCAATGCTCTCTGGCCCAATCCAATCGGTGCGAGAAGATCGATAATGCGAGTTGATAAAATATCCGGCCTTGTCTCGAGTTTAATCTGTTTATTAGGATGGAGTGAGGTGAGCTGGTCAAACTGTTTGCGTTGCCTACTCTCTTCTTCGCTCATTGCAACTCCATTGATTTTTTGAATAAGAAGAAGCGAATGGAAGCGCTCACCTTCTTTGGGAGGCCGAGCGAGTCCTTCTACCTCATCACCTCTTCGCAGCCAGAAACGACGAATCTGCGAGGTTGAAACATAGATATCCTGATCCGGATTAAGAATGTAATTTTGACGAAGAAATCCATAGCCTCCAAACGTAATATCCAAGATTCCCTTGGCAGGATAACTCATCTTTAAATCTTCCTTTAAGCGTTCTTCAACCGGAGGTGTTCCCTGAGGTCGGTTTTCAGTGGTTACAATTGGTTTCTCCTCGTATTTCTCAAGCATCGAAGAGACGTCCAGTACGTCATTATCTTTTTTTGGATAAGTTTTAGATGCCATAAAGACAATTAAGATTGGTCATATCAAGTCTTTGTTTCTTCCTGAGAGTACGTGTTAGAAGCGAAAGTACTAATGACCCTCCGCGATGAGATGAGTGGTACTTTTTCCCTTCAGCAGAAATGGGGAGATCTATCTTCCAAGACTAATCTTGAAAGAACCCGATCTCATATCCCGATTAAATCGGGATTACCCTCAAAGTTTGATAGCGTAGGAAAAAAGTTTTTAAACTGCTCTCCTTCAGGATGAATCCTTCAGGATGAATCCCATTCGGAGGATCAACATAAGTATACAAGATGCTTAAGTCATTTGTCAAGGATTAGTAACAACTAGAAGTTTTATTGTTGAGATGATATAATCCTTAACATATCTTCTTATGGATATACGCAGACTACTTAATGAACAGCCTAAACCAGCAGGCTTTCAAATTGTAGTTCCCGACCCAAATAGTCTATATGAATGGACACGCTATACTCCCAACGCAGCTGGAGATGAGATTTTTAGAGAGGAAGAGGGCGTTGAGGTATGGGGACCACAGGCAGAGAAAAGGACAAAAAAATGGCAAGCGAGACTTGACGGTACTTTATTTTCTGATATAGGTGTACAACTCAGAGGTGGATACGGGCGTAAAGGCCCATACGCAGAATGCAGTGCTGAAATGAATTTTACAAGACTCGCACGAGATAATAGGTTAACTTTTGAAATTGCTCAGCGGAGCAGTAAAATACGAACCGGACTCGCAAAAAAAGGGCTTCGAAGAATCGAAGAAGTAATTGACCCCGATGGAATTCGTACATTATATATTGCTGATAAAGACGATTCCGTTGAAGCAATTCTACATTTGGGCTATGAATCTGAGGATGCTGCGTTAGCAGCTTGGCGAGAATTATTTGGTGAAGATCCAGTTGATCCAGATGTCCTAGGGGGTGATTTCATAGAATTTGCTTTGCCTTATCTCGGCGTTGATGACGTTGCTCTATTCCTCAGAGGACTGAGACATTTTTCCGTTGTAGTTTCTGATGGGGTAGGTACTATCTACGAAGTACTAGGTCAAAAAGCTCCTTCTACTACTATCAATCTTTTTGTGTAATCGGTAAAACTTACTTACAGATGACACGTTATAATCTACTCATGAAGAAATATATAACTATCGTCACCATTACGATCAAAGAATATTTTAGCTACCGACTGAACTTTGTTCTTTGGCGCGTGAGGATGATTTTAACCCTTCTAATCACTTTTTTCCTCTGGAACTCTGTTTTTGATACAAGAGCTGGATTTGGCCATTATGACAAAACTTCGCTTCTCTCATACATCCTTTATGCAAACCTCATCTCAAATTTTGTCTTTGCCACTCGCACTGCCGAGGTTGCCTCTGATATCAATGACGGGTCGATCATTAACTATTTGCTTAAACCTATCTCTTTTTTTCGCTATATCCTCACTCGAGACATCGCTCAGAATCTCCTTTTGCTAATACTTTTTTTTCTCGTTGGCACGCTTCTCTCTTTTTACATCAACTTGATTCTTTCATTCATCGGATTTTGGACAACCGAAGTCTGGGCGCCGAGGTTTGTATTTCTCGTGGTTGTTACCTTCATCTCAGGGAGCTATTTCCCTCTTGACCTTCTTCCAACTCCGCTCTACTCCTTTCTTCTTCTCACCCCGTTTCCCTATCTCTTCTATTTCCCTACAAAACTTATGCTTGGACAGTTCAATTCAATGCCCTATCTCGAAATAGTGATAGCATTCGTTTGGCTCTTCTTAATTAACAGATTTGCATACTGGCTCTGGCAAAAAGGCAATCGATCATTTTCATTTTGGGGACGATAAAAATATGACATCGCTAAAAAAAAACTTTAAAATCTTTCTCTTCTTTTCGCGCTATTCTTTCAAAACGATCTTTCAGGCGCGACTCGGTGTTATCTTTTTTATGGTGGGAAAGATTATCCGTTTCTTTTTCTTCTTCTTTTTGATCTACCTGATTTTTTCTAGAATTAATTTCATCAAAGGCTATAGCTTTGAACAGGCAATCATTTTTTATCTCTCATTCAATATCGTCGATACGGCTGCCCAAAT
>JACPMD010000036.1 GCA_016186235.1 Candidatus Roizmanbacteria bacterium
CAAGTGAAAACTTGGATCTCGATCTTCTTTTAAATACGGGGAGTCAACAGGTCAAAGCGGTCGATTTTATCTTCTATTACTTCAAGGACCAACTTGCCTTTCAAAACACTTCGAATCTTGGAGATAATATTGTAGTCAATACCAACTCTGGCTTTAATAGCAATTTTGCGATTAAAAATATTGATGAAGCACAAAGTAAAATCACATTGGGTCTTACATCGAATACGCCCATACAAGGAAACTCAATAAAACTAGCCACAGTAAAATTGAAAGTCAAACCGACAGTGCAAGTGGGTTCAAACGTAGCTTTTATTGTTGACTCTGCTAGTAATATATACAATCTCGATACTCAAAATATCCTCTCAAGTAGGCCGTTTTTCACAATTTATTTTGTCAGCACTCAGGTTACGGCAACTCCATCGCCAACGACTCCACCTGGTGGGATAAATACCCCGGCTCCATCACCGACTCGAACGCCAACACCTAGTCGGACACCTACGCCAACCCAACCAGTAAGCGGTACGCCTCAACCCACTCCAGAAGAGGTCACAACTCTCGATTTGAAACTCAAATTCCAAGGCATTCGGGGAGAGCCAGAAACGTTTTATAATTCGCTCCCCGTTAAAATTACCGCCATTTCTCCAACCGGTGAGCAATCGTGCGCAGTGGGGGTATTTAGCGCGGATGAAAAGGGCGTGTGGTCGATGGAGAAGGTTGCTTGGGACGAGGAAAATTGCAGTTCTCTTATGACAGGGGAGGGGTATAAAATCTTTATCAAAGGGCCCAAACATCTACAAAAAAGGGTGTGTGAAAATGCGCCTGAAGAGACATTCCCTGGCAGTTACCATTGTGAAGAAGGCGCTATTTCACTCGTACGCGGAGTGAACGAGCTTGACTTTTCTGGTATCTACATGTTGGTCGGCGATCTGCCCGATCAAGACGGAGTCGTGAACTCGTATGACATTTCCTTAGTGCGAAACAATATCGGTTCGGTTGAGCCGTCAGTTTTGGAACTGGCAGATCTCAACCTTGACGGCATCGTTGATTCCCAAGATTACTCGCTCGTTATTGCTGCATTATCAATTCGATCTGATGAGGGAGAATAATATGGAGCCGCAAAATAGTCCACAACCAAAGACAGTATTGTTTCGTTTCGTCCTCGTCGTTATTTTGTTATTTGCAGGCCTCGCAATTTTCTATCTCTATAGAGCAGCGAAGACGACTCCTAGAGAACAGAATTTCTCATCCACTCCTGTGGTACAAGCTGAGTCTGTGCCAACACTCCCGCCGACTACAGGGGTAATCCTTCTTCAATCGCCGGTTGATGCGCAACTTAGGGCTTTACAACAATTTGACGTTGAGGTAAAAGCAACGTCTGACGGTAAGGCGGTCGTAGGCTATGATTTAGTTTTGACGTTTGATCCGGAAGAGATTGAGGTTCAAAAAGCAACTTCGCTTGTGAATGACTTCACGCTCTATCCTGTCAAAAAAGAGAAATACTATTCTCTTACCGCCACAAAAGGAGTTGAGGTCAAAACCCAAAGCGTTTTTAATAATACGCCAATCGCAAAGTTCACGCTGCTTCCCAAAAAAAGCGGAACCATTCGGCTCGCGTTAACTCGACAGCTGGGAGTAGAGAAAACCCAGATGGTCGACGAGCAGAGTCAAATTTTGAGCCCTCAAGTAAATGAAATTACGCTGGAAGTCCAGTAGACATAGAAAATCGTTGGGACGAAACCATTTACCCTGAGTTCATCGAAGGGATAGGTCTCGTCCCATAATGAGATGGATGAAAAACTTTTTGTTGAAAATAGCTATAGTATCGTTCTTTTTCCTATTATCGTCTAACGTTTTTGGTAAGGCTTACGCTGCTTTTCTTGAGTTTGATAAAACAACAGTTTCCACGAATACAGGAGAAACCTTTCAAACAGGCGTTGTAGTCGATGCAGGGAGCGATCAGATATCGTCTTCGGACGTATACGTTTTATACGATGCTTCATTGCTTGAAGCTTCTACGGTTACGCCCGGTCAATTCTTCCCAACAGTTACACACAATATTACCTCAGGGAAAATCTACATCGCCGGCCTCGTCGACGACCCGGCGACTTACAAAACCGGTTCTGGAACGATTGGCACGATCACCTTCAAAGCCCTCAAAGATGGTTCTGGGACATTGACATTTGATTGTCAAGCAGGAGTTTATAACAGCTCAAAAATTATCAAAAATGATTTAAATGCGACGAATGTCATTGTCTGCAGCCAAAATGGGGTCGTATCGGTAACGGTTGGATCAGGAGTCAACCCAACCAATCCGCCTCCTCAACCAACGCCGACCTCGCTTCCTAAAAGCGGGGTTTTTGAAAACGTTGCCAAGGTTGCAATCCCCGGAATGATTCTAGTATTATTAGGTGTTGTCATGAGACTCATCGTATTATGAACAATGTAAAATTTCCAAAAAAACTCGGCATTATCGTCGGAGGCATCATCGGAATTTTTATTTTGGCCCTCGGTTTTACTCAGATACAGGGAATCGCAGGTCGCGCATCCGATGAAGCCCCACGAGACGTTGCGGTGACCGATGTCTCTTCAAGCACGGCTAAAATCAACTGGACGACCGGCGTACAAACCCAAGGCGTCGTGGAATATGGTACGTCCCCGACGTCTCTTAACTCCTTCGCTCCAGAAGGAGACGCTGCGACGAGTCATCAGGTTGAACTGACGCTCCTTACAGGAAGTACTACCTACTATTTTCAAATCAGCATTGGAGGCAAGAAATACGATAACGGCGGAGTACCTTGGACATTTTCAACCAAAGGACTCAATGATGAAACTGGTTCCTCGAGTTCTGGACTCTCAGGCACGAGTCCCACTCCTATCTCAAAAGTAAGGATTCCTAATCCGCAAGAGTCTTCGTGTGACGAGAAAGATTGCGATCAAATCAAAGCGAAACTCGGCGAAGGCTGCACAACCGAAGATTACTTTAAGTGTGTTCGGAGCAATCCAACTCAAGCCCCACTTACTACTCCCTAAAACTTTAACCTCGGGAGTTAAAGATGTTGATTTGGCAATCTAATAAATAATTTTTGTCGTTTATAAACTATTGATACCTAGCTAGCTAGAGGTTTAAATGTCTTATGCCGGGTAGACTAGAGGCATTGGTCAATGACTGTGTTTATCATATTTTTAACAGAAGCCTTGATTCGCGGGCGATATTTAACAATCATAGTTATCCTAAGAAATTTCTTAATATTGTACATTATTACCGTTCTACAGAGGCAAATGTAAGCTTTTCTCTTCTTAAAAATTTTGATATGGAATTTCAAAAAAAGCTTTTAAAAAAGATTGCTCAAATTAAGTATTTTCGGGTGGAGATTCTTGCATACTGTCTTATGCCTACACATTTTCATTTTCTTATCAAACAAAAGAAACACAATGGCATCTCAAAGTTTATGGCTGATATAGTTAATTCATTTACCAGATATTTCAACTTAAGGAATGAGAGGAAAGGCCCCCTATTTTTACCTCGATTCAAGTCCGTCCTCGTCGCGACTGACAATCAATTAATGCATGTTTCAAGATACATTCATCTAAATCCTTACTCGAGTGGCTTGATAAAAAACATCAATAGTCTTAATGATTATCAATGGTCTTCTTTTGGAGAATATTTACTACACGAACAAAAACTTTGTAATACTAAGCTAGTTCTGAGTCTATTTAGAGGAAAGGAGAACAGTTATAAAAAGTTTATAGAAGACAACGCTGACTATCAGAGATCTCTTGAGAAATTGAAATATTTAAAAACGTTGTGAAAATTCTTATTTTAGCTTATTTTGATATAGAGTTAAACTCCCGAGGTTAAATATTTAAGTTAAACTCCCGAGGTTAAATATTTAATTAAATATTTAAATAACCCCTAGATCACACCCCCGAGAGACGTTGGTATAAGTAGACCAAGAAGGAAGGTAATAACAGGACGAATTACGAGATCGAGCATGGAGGTTCTCCCGAGCGGAATAATAAGGAGAAGCAAAAACAGGAGTCCATATCGTTCGAGTTCGTACCACTCTCTGGCTTTTTGATCGGGAAGTAATCCTCCCACGATTTTAAACCCGTCCAAAGGGTGAATCGGAAGGAGGTTAAATACTCCAAGAATGATATTAAGCGAGATGATTGGTGGAAATAAGAGGAATCCTATAGTTTTTAGAAAACCTAGATCAAAAAATATCAACAATTTTAATAAAAGAGAAAGTAATAGA
>JACPMD010000049.1 GCA_016186235.1 Candidatus Roizmanbacteria bacterium
GGAAGAAGTTGAGGAGTTTAATATATAGTGAGGAGATGTTAAGGCTGAAAAATGGAATCCATTCATAAACCGTCTGAAGTATCCCCGCATGCTTCTTGTAAAATAACTGGTACGCTTTCGCCAGTAATCGATCCTTACCATTCTTTGACAGAGAAACTTCATAGTGTTCGTAAACAGTCTTGCTATCGAGACCAACACTAAATCCTGCTTTCTTCGCTCTTAGACAATAGTCTACGTCTTCGTAGTACATGAAAAACGATTCATCAAAATATCCGATTTCGTCGATTACTCGCTTTTTAAGAATGAATAGGGACCCAGATATCCAAGGGACCGAAGTAAATCTCTGAGGAGGACTTTTTTCATTCAATCCAGCTGTCAATTTAAATCGATCAGTGACGCCTCCATAGTAGATTTTTCCATGCATTTTCATAGCCAACCCCCAGAGATCAAAATGCTTTGAACCTTCTAACATCTCAGCTTTTCTAATGTTTTTTAAAGAGATGTCCGGATTGGCGATGACAAAATTGCTAAATCCCTTTTCTATAGCAATTCGCACTCCTCTATTTACTCCAAAAGCGTATCCTCTGTTTTCTTTCGTATTATCGATAAAAAGAATCTCTCTTTCTTCAAATCCAGCGTCACGTGTTTCTCTCCTTAATCGATCAACTTCAGAATCGGGAGTTTTGTATAAAACAAAAATTATTGCCGTTTTCACGATAAAACTTTTATCTTCCGAATGAATAACATCAGGAAGTAAGTTAAAAACTCCATGTAGGCAAATCCCAAATCCAGAGGTATGCGAAATATTCCATCTTTGTATCCCTTATCCTCAACAAATCGTGCCCATAACATGTGAAGAGGGTAGAGAAAAATCTTCTTAAAGCTTGTTTTCTCGCCTCGTTTTACTTTCTGTTTGGCCTCGCGAAGGCCATAATCGGTAAACTTAGCGAACATCTGCAATAATGACCTATAAGAATAATGATCAATTTTATGTTCCAACACTCCGGCTTCTCCTTTTTTTAGCCTAAAACCTTCATGTACGAGAGCTGGGGATATGACTACAGATTCTTTCCGAAACAATCGAAGCATCTTGTAATTCTCTCCGCCGTAGTTTATGGCCTTCCCCATAAAATGATTCTGATATGGTATATAAAATCCTGCGATATTTTTTTTTCTTAATTTCTCCTGATCTAGTTCCTGAATTTCTCTAGATAATTTCTCAGAGATGACCTCATCTGCGTCCAATACGAGAATCCATCTCCCTCTCGTTTTGTTCAACCCAAACGCTCTCTTTTTTCCTAAATCATTTTCATCGTGTTTAAATATTCTTGCCTGAAATTTTTTGGCAATTTCAATAGTTTTATCTCTTGAGTCATTATCAATAATGACTATTTCGTCGGCAATAGCCTGCGTTGACTTCAAACTTTTCTCAAGAAGTTCCTCTGAATCTTTAGTAATCATAAGGAGAGACAAAATCGACCTCTGGTCTGACATAGTGTGCTGTATAGTATACTAATTTGTATTAATAAGATACTGAAGCATCCAAAATTCTTACTTTTATGCGGGGTTATCTTCGTTCTCGCTACTTCTATTGCCGTAACGCTAAGTATAAACTTAAAAAATCAAGTCGATAGCCTTGCAAATGAAAAAAACGAGGTCAGTACGCGACTCACAAATATAAAATCTGAGCTCGATGTGCTTAAGAAAGAAGATCAATATGTCAAAAATAAAAACCTCGAGGAAACCATCAGCAAAATTGAAAAAACTTACACACAAGCGGTTGACGCCTATGAAAAACTCCTCGATCTGAAAAATATTTCAAAGAAAACAGATACATTTGACAACCAGTTCGCTGAAATACTTACGCTGCTTTCTGAACGGAACTATTCTTCGGCTGAGGGAGAACTAAAAGATTTAACAGCCAAAATCCAACAAGAGCAGCAAAAGATAGCATCTTCTTTTGTCATTCCAACCAACCTGCCTTCGAGCAATTCTCCTCCTTCCTCAGGATATAGTCGACAGGCGGTTCAGACAGATGCGGGTTCGTTTATGGTAGATATCGTCTCAGCGGATCTAAACTCTACGCGAGTCAGCGTAGACACAGCTTCAGAATCAGACTGCAGCAATGATTGTCCGGTACTTTCGCTTGGAGATTATGTTGGTAGAAACGGAGCGTATGCCGGTATTAACGGTTCGTATTTTTGTCCGGCAGATTATCCTAGCTGTTCGGACAAAAAAAATACCTTTGATTTTCTCCTGATGAATAAAAACAAAAAATATTTCAATTCTGACAAAAATGTCTATAGCACAATTCCTGCTGCAATATTCTTAGGTGGATCGGTTCGGTTTGTTGGTCAATCTCTTGAATGGGGCCGTGATACGAGTCCAGATGGTGTAATCGGAAATTATCCGCTTTTGACCATTGGCGGGAACGTGGTGTTTGGTGGAAGCGGCGAAGCAAAATTAAATAGTAAAGGTTCAAGAAGTTTTGTCGGCGCAACCGGAAGTACTGTCTATATTGGTGTCGTCTATAATGCAACGGTTATGGAATCTGCAAAAACGCTCCAAGCACTCGGCATCCAGAACTCTCTCAACCTCGACGACGGAGGATCAACGGCGCTCTGGTTCGGGGCTTACAAAGCCGGACCTGGAAGAGCCCTTCCGAATGCTATTTTATTTGTAAGAAAATAGTGATTTTTTCATAATATTGCTTTCTTTTTGCTATAATTCTGACCTATGAGGGGTTCTGAATGGCTAAAATTAGCACGTTTTGGAACGATATTAGCTCTAATAGGCATCGGTACTTTGCCACAAAGTATTTTTGACCGATATCCTAGACAGCCCCTCTTCTCTGTTGCACAATGACAAACTGCAACCCTCCCTTATGTAATTTCCAGAGTGTTTGCCTTAAAAGAAAATAAAAAGGGATAAATAAACCGAAAAATGCTCCTTTTATCGTTTTACGAACAAGGTCGTTTTTAATATTTGTAAAATTTCCGTCTAAATTCTTTTTGAAGTCTAGCCAATCTTCATATGAAGTAAAGTATTCTATTTTGAATCCTGCTTTTTTTAAGAATAACGCTATAGACTTTGGTGAAAAGAAAAATTTATGATCCTCTACCATCCACCATGCCCATTTCCTGCATAGTTTTGCCATCAGGCTTTTATAGTTCGGGGTTTGAATAACAAGCAATCCATCTTTTGCAAGAAGGTTTTTGGCCTTTTTAATGTTTTTAAGAGGATTTTTAAAATGTTCGAGAACATCCATCATCAAAATAAGATCGTATTTGCCTCGCTTTCCCTTTATAAAGTCCTCGTACCTATTCTTAATAACTCGAGCCGGCGTTCCTCTTAAATAGTAAGGTGTCAAACTCGGCTCGAGTATATCGATTGTGTAGTTCCCCTTTTGATTGAGTATCGATGAAAACAGGCCAAAACCTCCCCCAACATCAAGTACATCTCCCCTGCTCTTGAACTGAGATAGTGTTCCGGCTAAAAGATCAAATCTTTTACGTAAATTTTTTTCTCCCAGCCTATACCCTTCAAAATCGTAATCAATTGTTCGCCTCTGGACATCTTGATTTATAAAACCAAGGTCGCAGTTTTTGCACTCAAAAATTTGAACACTATCAACAACTTTCAGCTTACGAACATTTTTCTCACCACAGATAAGGCATTTCATGAAAGAAAGGCTGTCAAAGTAATAAATTCTCTCACTTTTGTAGATTATAGTCCATTGCAGGACACTCTACCACTTTCAATAATTCGTCCATGTCCCGCTGTGAGATTTGTCAAAACAGCAAAACAACCTTCTTTCACTCACTTGGAAAATTTAGTTATTATCTATGTACCCGTTGCAGAACATTATTTTTATCCCCTAAACCCAGTAACTATCAAATTAAGAATTACTATTCTTCCCAATTTACCTATGATGCAGCAGAAAGTAACGAAGTTCGCATCCGAAAAAGGGCTCATATAACTCTCACAAAGCTAAAGAAAATGAATCCGAAGGGAGAGTCTTTGCTCGATATAGGTTCTGGATATGGCTTTTTGCTAGAGGAGTCAAAAAAATATGGTATAAAAGCGCTCGGCTTAGAACCTGCAAAAAAACTTTACAGTCGAGCACATGAAAACACAAAAAATCTCTCTTTTGACTATTACTTCAAAAAAAATAGCAAGATCAGATTCGACTTTATTACAATGATTCATCTCATCGAGCATGTTGCCGATCCGCGAGAAATAATTCAGAAAGCCCGACAATTATTATCTTCAAAAGGCATTTTATATATCGAAACACCGAATCTCGATAGCCACCTTTTCTACGTCGAGAAGTATCACTATACGTTTCTCACCCCTCCCGACCATATCTGGATTTTTTCGTCAAAGAGTTTCAGTTATTTATTAAAAGACGAGATAAATTTAAGCCGTCTGAACATTTCTACCTACAGTTACCCAGAACACTTCATGGGAATTTTAAAAAATACATTAAAATTTAAAAACACTAAAAATAAGGCAGACTCTATTATGAGAAGAGCTGAAAGATTAGAAAAAAGTAAGGTTACTCCCTTTAGCTTTAAGTATTTAGTACTTGATAAATTCATAGCTCCTCTCTTAACTCCTCTTTTAAATATAGATAATAAGGGAAGTATTTTAGAGCTTTATTTAAAAAGATAAAAGATTCTCTTGACAAAAAAGATTCAATGTTATAACATTGTAATAACTTATCATTTAAAAGAGTCATGGCTCAAAAAATAATCAAGGTAGGAAATTCCGCTGCGATAATAATCCCGAAGACTCTTCTACAGGAAGTAGGTTTGAATATCGGTAATAGCGTGGTAGTTGAGAAGGATATAACAAATCAAGCTTTCACTATCAGTAAAAAAGGTTCTATCTCTACTTCATCAATTACCCCGAGGTTTTTAGCTATAGTAGATCGAGTAAATAAAAGATACGGGCCTGCGTTAAAAGAACTTGCCCAGAAACATTTGTAAAAACTTGTCCAATACTATTTTTTTGGCGCTCGAACAAATCTTAGTAATCCATGAAGACCAGATCGAAAGATACGGAGGAAGTCATGGCGTGAGAAACCTTGCGCTTATCGAATCTGCAGTTTATAGACCTCAAACAACATTCGCCGGCAAAGAACTTTATGATTCAATTTTTGATAAAGCAGCCGCGCTTTTACACTCGCTACTTTTAAATCATGCATTTGTTGATGGGAACAAAAGAACAGCGATGGTCTCGACGCTTACCTTTCTCGAACTCAATGGTTATAGGCTCGAGGTTTCTCAAAAAGGATTGGTTACATTTGCCCTTACAGTAGAAAATAAAAAGCCTGCTATCGAGAAAATTGCGATGTGGTTAAAGAAACATTGCAAAAGGCGTAGATATTAGCTACTTCTCAGAGCAACAGAATAAAAAAACCTCTGGTTTTGTCGAATATACTCCATTGATCAGATAAGCAAAAAGCATTAGACAAAGTTAATGCTCATTAGAATTCTCCTTATATTATTATCTTTTTTGTTCTTCGCTCGTCAGGCCTCGTCTTTTTCACCTTTTGTAAAATCTGACCAAAATCCACTTCCTTTTTCCTCCTCGTATCCAAACTGGAATGAAGTTGCCAAATATCAACCATATGTGCTCTATGAAAATGGAGTGTTTAAAATGTGGTATGCTAGTTATAACGGCTCGCGGTTTAAGGTAGCGTATGCAACTTCCTCCGATGGAATTAACTGGACGAGGCAAAATCTAATTGATGCGTATCCCGGATTTGACACCCATGATCCAGCCATTCTCAAAACTGCAAACGGATATACTCTTTTTTTTACGGCTTCAACTAACGGGGGGTCTAAGAACTTTAAACTTTTCAAAATCGATTCACCCGACGAAATAAACTTCGATGTAAATTCTCGCCAGCTTGTCTTAGAACCTTCAGGAAATTTGGAAAAGAATGGCGTTTCCTCTTCGAATGTTGTTTATAGGGATAGTACGTATTATCTCTTCTATCTGTGTTGGGGAACCCAAGGATTTCGTGTTTGCATGGCTACATCTTCAGACGGAACCACATGGGAGCGTTGCCCGAACAACCCAATAATATCCGAGCAAAGTGACGGTCCAAGTATTTTTGAAACAGAAGGAAAAAAATATCTCTTTTTTCAATCAGGCCTCGGACTTCGCCAAACTGAATCGACTGATAATTTTTCTTGCACCATGACCTGGTCTAATACACAGACCATCTATACTGACTGGCTTATCGGTCCTCATATTCTCGAGACGCCAGGGAGCCTTCTCTTGTACTATTCTGGTCTAACTTCTCAAGGGTTAGACGTATTTCTCGCCACATCTACAGAAGCCTCAAGTCCTACCCCAACCTCCTCACCCACGCCGACCGCAACTCCTACCTCCACACCAACCTCAACTCCCACACCCACTCCTCTAGAGAAGGAAAAAATTATCATTATCCCTGGTTTAATGGCATCTTGGAATAAAGATGCAATACCACATAATAAGGACGTCCCCCAAAAAGAGTGGAAGATGCATTCATTTGTAAAAGAATACGAGGGACTCACAGGCACGCTTCGAGCTATTGGATATGAAGAAGGTCAAGATATGTATATTTTCAATTACGACTGGAGAAAAAGCATACATATCCTCGCGGATGATCTTTCCAATTTCATTTCAGGAAATAGCTTAGATAACGAAAAACTCAATCTCGTCGGACATTCTCTCGGCGGACTGATAGCTCGAATCTATGCTCAAAAATATGGAACTCAAAACCTAGAGAAAATTATAACTGTGGGATCTCCTCACCTTGGAACTGCCCAGGCGTACAGATTCGTTGAAGCCGGTGAAATTGAGAGAGAGAATTCTTTGATCTGGCTCATGGAAAAATTCGTCCTGCAATTAAATAAAAAAAGATTTGAAACAGATCGAGAAACAATAGCATCTGTCATGCCTGTTTCAAAAGATTTGTTTCCCCTCTATGACTTTCTTAAAAATGCCGCAGGAATTTTTACCCCTTATTCTTCCATGCAAGTGAGAAATGAAACTCTTATATCATATGCTCCAAGTTTTCCAGGACTTTTTGATTCGCTCACAACAATAGGAGGAAATGAGAATGGTAATACGTTATTCGGTCATGAAATAGGACAAAGAACCAATCTCGATACGCTTTTAGGAAACTACGTTGACGGCAGACCAATGAGTAATCTAGTTGATAGTGGAGATGATGTTATTATTACCAACAGTTCGTTAGCTGGAAATAACAAGATAACCTTAGCTGCTGACCATAGAGAAATCATCTATAGGTCTTCAGGAATTAAAACTATTCTGGGGCAACTTGCTATTCTCTTCCAAGATAATCAAATCGTTGAGGGTTCTGAAACCGTTATTTCACCTTCCATTATTTTTGCGCTTCTTTCACCTGCAGAAATTGAGCTCATGTTTGATTCTCAGAAGTTTAATGAATCTGAAGGTTTGATTTTTATCGAAAATGCCCAAGATGGCGAATACACTTTAAAAGTGAAAGGCAAGTCACCGGGCGGAAAATATAAAGTACTGGTAGGTCAGATTGCTGATAATGACGATAAATGGTTTGAGATAGAGGGAGAAATAAATACACTTTTTCCGTTCCTGCAAACTGATACATATACCATTGGCTTTAAGCAAAACGCGTTAAGCAATTTTCCTGTAAATCAAAATGATATTTATTCACTCTTTGAGCTATTAATCCGTAAATTTTCTCTCATTAATAAGGAATATAACCATTCTGATCTCGGAGAAGCAATCGAGGAAATTCAGGACGCAAAGGAAAACTTCCAAAAAAAGAAATACAAAGATATGAGAAAGCAGATTCTTCATGCTCTTACAGAGATATTTAATGTTCGAAGAAAGGCGCATACTCTTTATCGGAATGAATTGTATGACGTTCTTAGTCAACTGGAAAACCTTTATCAAAGAACATCGGAAGTTGTTAACTATTCCCCAAATAGAAAAGATGTAGGAAAAAAACTTTCGGATCTTAAGAAAAAATATGCAGAATATGAATTACGTCTTTTGAAACAAAATCAAAAAAAAGTCAATGTTTTGCAAAAATCTAAATCCCTCTATCTTATGCAACAAAAACTTAATAGCGCTGGCGAAGAACTTAACAAGGGAACTCTTTCTCTCGCCGAGATCTTTCTTCTTTCTGCCTCCCGTTTAGGCCAGGAAGTTAAATGAATCTCTTCTCTAACCTATAGTATTTATGATATAATGCATATCTAATATTAGTTAGATCTTATGGAATATTTAGGAA
>JACPMD010000037.1 GCA_016186235.1 Candidatus Roizmanbacteria bacterium
TACGTTTACTGCTGACTGGTCGTACTTTTTTTGTTTTTTTTAACGTTCTTGTTAAAAGAATTTTTCCGCCTACGATCAAAGCGGCGGTAGACGCAACAAGGAAGAAAGCTATGGTTGTGAGTCCGTCTAGACGAAAATAAATTAAAATTGGACCAAGCAATTTCGTAATTGTCGAAATGAGAGTGACTAATGTATAGCCAAAAAAAAGCTGTAAGCCTAAAAGCGTCGAGGTATAAAATACGGATATGAAAGATAGTAAAAGAATGCTAAGGAGTGTAAAAGAGAAGAGAACAGACAGATTAGTGACGTATGCAACCGGAAAGGTTAAGAAAAGGTAGAGAATGAAGAAAAATTTCCATCGATGTAATTTTTGTAGCATCCACTGTTCCCACATTTTCACTGTGATGTATTTTTCTTTCCCGGCTTGGCCTAACCTCCTTAAAATATCAGTAAGGAGGACTGCCATAGGGACAGAAGTAATAAAAAGATAGGAGAAGAGAGCAGTAATTTCTCCATATTTGGCAGGGCCTAGAATTTTCCCGCTCAGCGAATTAAATAAATAGTTAAGAAAGCCGTTTAAAAAATTGGATACCGTAAGAAGTATTCCCCCCTCAATAAATTTGTTATTCAAAAAAGAAATAATGCTTTTGCGCATGAATATTCCTGAATTCTATATAATTTCTTTCTATGGATCAAGAAAAACCTATCAGAAATTTCTGCATTGTTGCTCATGTCGATCATGGGAAGTCAACGTTGGCAGATAGATTTTTGGAACTCGCAGGCGTCGTTAGGCGCGGAGACCACGTTGATCAAATGCTTGACAGAAATCCAATTTCGAGAGAAAGGGGTATAACAATTAAACTTGCGCCGGTGAGAATGGAATATAAGTCAAAAAACTCTCAGATTAAGAGGGTACTGAATTTGATTGATACGCCGGGCCACGTAGATTTTTCCTACGAGGTAGACCGTACGCTTGCATGCGTAGAGGGGGCAATTTTACTCGTTGATGCGACGAAAGGCATTCAAGCGCAAACGCTTGCTAATGCCTACAAGGCAGCAGAAAAAAATCTGGTTATTATTCCAGTGGTGAATAAAATCGATCTACCAAGCGCTCAAGCCGAAAAAACAAAAAAGCAAATTTCTGAATTTTTAGGTACTCAGAGAGAGATAATCTATGAAATCTCCGCAAAGACAGGTCAGAACGTCGAAATATTGCTCGACGCTGTTATAGAGAGAATTCCCCCACCTCATTCTATTATCTTTGACAAAGAAATCGCTCAAGCATTGATTTTTGACTCATACTATGATTCTCATCGGGGCGTAATTGCGTTTGTACGACTATTCTCAGGAATTCTAAGTAAAGGCCTTAAGGTTCGATTAGCGGCAACGAAAGAAACTTTTGAGATTATGGAGGTTGGAATATTTGGACCTGATTTGAGATCTACAGAGCAATTATCTAATGGCGAGATCGGATACGTAATTACTAATCTAAAAGATATTCATCAGGTGAGAGTTGGAGATACTGTCGTTGCTGAAAAAGGGTTGAGTCCTCCACTTGCCGGCTATAGAAAAGTCAATCCGATGGTATTCGCCTCTTTATTTCCTACAGATGCCAATGAATATGAAAGTCTAAAAAATGCTCTCGAGAAACTTTATCTTACAGATTCATCGCTTGTTTTTACACCTATCTATAGCCAGGCCCTTGGAGGCGGATTTAGAGTTGGCTTTCTGGGATTGCTGCATGCCGATGTTGTCCGCGAACGATTAGAGCGTGAGTTCGGGTTGAGCTTGGTATTGACTCCGCCACAAATAGATTACAAAAAAGAGAACAATCAATTTTATGAACCCTACGTTAAAGTTCTCATCATTACTCCTGAGGAATATCTCGGTCGAATTATGCAGCTTTGCCAAGAATTTAGGGCGCGTTTTACAACAATGGATAACAAGGGTCAATTATCACTCCACTATGAAATGCCAATGTCCGAAATGATTTCTGATTTTTTTGATCAATTAAAAAGCGTAAGTTCGGGATATGCTTCTCTCGATTGGGAATTTTTGAGATATGAAAAAGTTGACGCTGATAAATTGAGTATCCTTCTAAACGGAAGTCCGGTCGAGGAGTTTTCCGAGATTGTTAATAAAGAGAGAGCCTTTGGGAGAGCAAGCAGTTTGCTCAAAAAACTGCGTGAGCTTATCCCCCGCCAACAGTACGATGTCAAAATCCAGGCCCAGTTCAAGGGTAAAATAATTGCATCTGAGCGTATTCCGGCTTTTAGAAAGGACGTCACAAAAAAGTTATACGGCGGTGATAGAACAAGAAAAGATAAGCTCTTGGAGAAACAAAAAGAAGGAAAAAAGAAGATGAAAATGATAGGCAGAGTTGAAATTCCTAAAGAAGCGTTTTTGAAACTATTCAAGAAGACTTAATTTTCAATATCTTTCCAAGAAATATTGAGATCTCTTTTCATAAATGTATACTGTCTTTTTGCATATTGAACTTCCTTACTAATCCACTGTTCTATTGCTGCCTCCTTAGCTAACTTTCCTTTGACATACTGAATAATTTGTTGGTAACCGATCGTTTTAAATCCCGGATCGCTTTCTTTATAGCCTTTTGCAAGGAGCGATTCGACCTCTGCAATGGCTCCTTTTTTTAACCTCTCCTCTACTCTTTTTTCGATTGTTTCTCGGAGTTTCCCTTTTTCTTTAAATTTTAGTCCAATAAAGTCAATTTTTAATTTATTTAAACCTAATTTTCTTCCAAGAATTATCTGATTGTTACGCGTAGTGCGCCGCTCAGGGTTTTTTTGCCGGAATGTAGCAATCTCAATCTTTCTTATGAGGCGTTGTGGATTATTTTTGTCACTACTGTTCAATCGATTAAACGATTGAATACTTATAGTTTTTAAAATTTTTTGTAATTCTACAATGCTCGTATCTTCCAGTTGCTTTCGCAATTTCCAATCGGGAGCAATTTGCTCGGTTTCGATATCGTACAGGAGATGTTTTATATAGAAGTAGCTACCTCCGACGAGAATGGGAGTTTTTCCCTCGGATAGGATTTTTTTTATGAGAGGTATTGCCAATTTAACAAAGTCATATGAAGAAAAATAATCTTTAGGGTCAACAACGTCATATAACCAAACTTTAATTTTTGTAGTAAGTTCTTTATCTTTTCCGGTTATTATGTCAAGGTGCTTGTAGATCTGACGA
>JACPMD010000022.1 GCA_016186235.1 Candidatus Roizmanbacteria bacterium
AAGCACCTTATCAGAATTAAATAATTTCACTCGGAAGAGAGTGTTTGGTAAATTCTCAATAACCTCTCCTTCTACTACCACAACATTTTCTTTCATATCAAGATTTAAATTGTATTCATCACATTTCGCGATAAAAGAAGCCATATACCTTTTATTTGGCTTCTTATAGATAGCTAACCACCAAGTGTTAAATTGTACCACAAAAGCGCTCATTCTCCACATTAAGTTAATACAACTGGTTCTTCATTAATGATTGCTATCGTATGTTCGAAACAGGCCGACAAACTCTTATCCGCAGTAATAATCGACCACTTACTACCCTCCTCGTGCCTTATTTCTTCGGTTCCTTTTGAGTAAATAACCTCAATCGCCAATGTTAAACCAGAGCTTATTAAAGCCGTATTTTTAATTGAACCGCTCAGAAATCCTGGAACGAAGGGATCTTCGTGCAATTCTTTCCCAATTCCGTGTCCTGTGAGTTGCTTTAGTATAAAATAACCACTCTTATAGATATCTCTCTCTATGCTTTCTGATATGTGCCCTATCCTATTTCCTTCTCTCGCCTTCTCGATTGCAGTAAAAAGTGCTTTTCTTCCTGTATTCAAAAAGTCCTCAAAGTCTTTGTTTCTACCTGTACCTAAGTACCAAGTATCAGCAAAGTCTGTATGAAGGCCTTCATAATACATTCCTATATCCAGCGTGATAATATCGCCTTCTTTTAAAACTCGATCTGACGGTGGCGTATGGACAACTTGCTCATTTACTGGTAAACACGTGCTCCAGTGGTATCCCTTTACTCGTTTAAAAGACGGCTCTCCACCATGCTCTTTTATCAGACTTTCGGCTTTACTATCAACGTCCAACGTTGTTACTCCTCGTCTTATTTCTTCTTTAAGTTTTGAAACTACTTCTCTTAATTTCTTTCCACCTTCTCGCATTTTCTGCATTTCTTCGTCGGTTTTTAAATCGATCATGAATTATTATTTAGTTTTGCAAATATCGTATCGAGTTTTCTGTAAAACTCTTCTTTTGCTCCATTGTTTTCAATGGCATAATCGGCCATGGTAATGGTAGGACCCATGTTTGTTCCAAATAATTCGTCTATATCTCTCTCGGGTCCATATAGTTTCGCTCTATATGTTCTCTTTGCAGATCTTTTATATCGTTTTCGCTTATCGGTAAAAATTGCGATTATATATAAACTCTCTTTGCTAAATTTTCTTTTCAAATAGAGATATTCTTCCCACGATCGCATTCCGTCGATTATGACCATAGCATTTTTGCTTAGACCCTTTTTAATATTTTCCACGTTGAGTCGGGCAAAAGCTTCCATTCCATAATCTTTCCTCAGTTTTTTCCAGGTTTTTGTATGTATTTCTCGTGTATGTGGTAATTTATGTTGATCTATATATTTATTGACTACGTCACCGAATGTAACAACTGGTATTTTTTTTTGTTTTGACAAATATTCTGCAGCAGTCGTTTTTCCCGCTCCAGGAAGACCAACAATCGCTACGATTATTTTTTTTGTTCCTGTCACTTAAGAAAAGTACACGGTTCGATACACCGATTCTAACTTATCATGCAAGTCTTCGAGCGAATAATTATTCTTTATTAAAAAATCAGCAAAAGCGATTGCCGGGCCTTTATTTGTTCCTACGAGTTCGTTTATATCTCTCTCCTCGCCATGCAACTTTGAACGATATTTTCTTTTCGCAATACGCTTATAACGGATTTCTTTATCTGCGTGAAGAGAAAGAATATAAACTTTTACATCTGTAAACTTTTTTTTGAGGTAGAGATATTCTTCCCACGACTGTAATCCTTCGGTTACGATAATCGTATTATTTTCAAGCGCATCTTTTATTTCTTTTTCATTCAGCAAAGCCATTGCTTCCATCCCATGCTTTTCTCTTATCTCCATTCGAATTTTTTTGTGAATTTCTTCTGAGTGAGGAAGCTTATGAGTATCAATGTAATCGTTAATGATCTTTCCGAATGATATGACAGGAATATTTTTTTGTTTAAAAAAATGGGCTGCTTCTGTTTTCCCCGAGCCAGCCAGACCAACGATAGCAATAATGGCTTTTTGTTTTCTTTCCCATACTTTAATTTGATCTTTAATGAGCTGTCTTCCTAAGCTTTTTAATATTTCTTCGTTAACCTCTTTTATCGATTTTGTAGCATCAAGTTCAACCAGCTTATTTTGCTCTCTAAAATAGTCCAAAACAGGTCGAGTAAACTTATGAAATGACTCAATTCTCTTCTTTATGGCAGGGAGCGTTTCGTCAGCCCTTTTAGAATCATTGCGATAAACCAATCGGTAGATAGCATCTTTGTCAGGTATCTCTAAATAGATAACTTTATCAACATTGTTCTTAAACTCTCTGGCTTGTCTAAGTGTTCGTGGAAACCCGTCAAGGATATACCCGTTTCTATATTCAGGTTTTGTTAGATAATTATGAACGATTGCAATGGTTTTATCATCTGGCACTAAAATACCAGCATTAACAGTTTCTTTTACATATCTTCCTAGGGTTGTTTTTTCTTTTGCAATCTCCCTAAATATATGACCGGTTGAAAGATAAGGAATCTTTAGCTGCCTTGACAATAAATTGCCTTGTGTCGATTTCCCCGCCCCCTGTATGCCTAATAAAACGAGTTTCATATTAATGGGACAAAACCTATCTGTTTTTTCCCAACGATTTTCCTTTATTTGTGTCGAAAGCTATTTACTTTTCACTCGTACGCTTTCGACGAATTATTAATTATCAGTCAAGTTTCTTCTTTTCTTTGTGAATTTGGCGTCTCTTACAATGTCTACAGTATTTCTTTAATTTAAGAGTTCCTTGAGTATTTAGCTTATTTTTTTCGACAACATAATTCATGTTCTTGCAGACTTCACATACCAGCCCTACCAATATTCTAGATCCTTTTTTTGCCATAGATTACTTCGTAAGCTTGTCGTAACTTCGCATGACAAGCTGCGCTTCAACCATCTTAAATGTTTCCAAAATGACCGAAACCACGATCAAAATTCCTGTGCCTCCGATGACTAAATTTTGTAAGCCCGTAACCTTTGACATGATCGCAGGAAGAATTGCTACAATGCCTAAAAATATCGCTCCGACGCTTGTAATTCTATAGAGAATTTTTTCCAAATACTGCTTGGTGGCGACACCCGGTCGAATCCCTGGAATAAAGCCGCCGTGTTTTTGAATCTCTTCGGCTATCTTCTGAGGGTTAAAAATGACAACGGTGTAAAAATAGGTGAACCCTATCACGAGGACAAAATAGAAAAAGTTATAGAAGAAGCCCGAGGGATTGAAGAAGCTAATGAGAAATGAGGCGAATTTTGATATAACTGGATTTTTCGAATAGACCAAGAAGTTGCCAATGAGTTGAGGAAAAAGAACAAAGGATACCGCAAAAATAACGGGAATTACTCCCGCCTGATTTAACTTAAGAGGCAAATAATTAGTCGCGCCTTGATAGACT
>JACPMD010000038.1 GCA_016186235.1 Candidatus Roizmanbacteria bacterium
AGCTTTCGGTGATGGACGTGTACCAAGGGCTCTATAAAGTAGCGACGGCGTCGGGGACAGGTTCTCAGGATGTGAAAATCCAATCTCTGACCTATCTCATTCGTTCGCTTGATCCTTTGTCATGCCGATTTGTGGTAAGAATTCCTGTAGGCGTACTTCGTTTAGGATTCTCTGATATGACGGTTCTTGACGCTTACTCGTGGATGTTAAAAGGAGATAAGAGTCTTCGGCCAATCATTGAAAAAGCCTACCATGTGAGGCCAGATTTAGGCCAGTTAGGATATGTTTTAAAGTCAGAGGGCGTGGCGGGATTGAAAAAAATGAAACCGGCGGTTTTTACCCCAATCCTCATGATGCGGGCAGAACGACTCTCCTCCTCCAAAGAAATTATTGAAAAGATTGGCAAGTGCGCAGTCGAATACAAATATGATGGGTTTCGAATACAAGGGCATTACAAAAAAAACCGAAAGGGCAAAGTCGAATTATTCTCAAGAAATTTAGAAGACGTAACCTTTATGTATCCCGATCTCGTTGAGGGAATTCGGAAAGAAGTGAAAGCTGAAGAGATTATTTTTGAAGGCGAGGCGATCGGTTTTGATCCTCATTCCGGGAACTATTTGCCGTTTCAAGAGACAGCCCAGAGAAAGAGGAAGTACGGGATAGAAGATAAAGTAAAAGAAATTCCCTTAAAGCTTTTTGCTTTCGAACTTCTGTATCTTGACGGCGAAAATTTCCTTAATATTCCATATATTGAGCGGCGAAGAGCTTTAGAAAAATCGGTCAAACTTACGGGTGATATCTTTAAAGATACGCTTCTCGTTGCTTCAGAAATGCTCATTGATGATCCCAAGAAATTAGAACTCATGTTTGATGATGCTGTTTCTAAAGGGCTCGAGGGAATTATTGCTAAAAAACTGACCGGAGTCTATAAACCCGGCGCACGAGAATGGAACTGGATCAAATTCAAACGGAGCTACTCCTCCAAAATCGAAGATACCATTGATTGTTTAGTAATGGGATATGATTATGGAAAAGGAAAGCGGGCTAAGTTTGGTATCGGAGCGTTCTTGGTCGGGATATATGATGAAAAACAAGACAAATTTCTCACCGTTGCTAAAATTGGGACGGGCCTGTTTGATGAGGAATGGCGAGAACTCAAAAAAAGATCGGGTAAATTTAAAACCGATCACAAAGCTGCACTCTACGAAGTTGATAAACTTATGGACGTTGATGTGTGGATAAAGCCTGCTATCGTCGTAGAAATAAAGGCAGACGAGATTACAAAATCGCCGGTGCATACGGCAGGAAGAATATTAAAACCGTCAAAGTCGGGCAAAGCTTTTGAGGTTGATGTCCCAGGGTTTGCCTTACGGTTTCCTCGCTTGGTCAAATTTCGCGATGATAAAAGACCAGAAGAAGTGACAACATTAGAAGAAGTTAAAAAAATGTATTCGCATGGAAAAAAGTAGAATTTTGAGAGCTTTTGTAATTACTCTATTGATTTTTGCAAGCGCCCATCTTGCGATTTTATATACATCGGCGTTTTACACAGGAGATATTGAACGAATAAACGTGTTTAGACTTCTTGATCTTCAGCTCTTTTTTCCAGATATCCATAAGGGGTTTGTCAGTTTTGTGCTTTCTTACGCTTCTTTTCTTCTCCTCTTTTTGCTAATTTTCTTTTTCGTAACAAAACCAAAAAGATAAATTAAAGACTTCTCAGATCATAAAGTGTAAATTCCCCATTTTCATATACGATAGGGAAGTCATAGCGGAAAGGCTTTTCTACGAGAAGGTACGAAGCGCCGTATTTTTGTGCGATTTGTTTAAAGTGTTCTTCTGTGCGACTATAAAAAGCCTCCTTGGTAATAGTGATACTTTTAAAAACATTACCGTCAAATTGCTCAAGAGCGCCAGGAGCGATGTCTTTAAAGCGATTTTTCCAGCGGCCTAGATACTGCGGAGCAAAAGCGAACTCCAGCTGATCATAGAGTGTGATCACGGTAGATCTTTCTGAAATTGCTCTCCATTCAGGAGTAAAGAACCACCATTTATAGGGAGGCGTGATAAAAAGAGCGTTTTTCGGTGTATTATTTTTTGCCCAGATCTCAACGTCGTATTCTGGAGTCGGCTCTGGAGAAATATAAATGCCAGGACGCCAGATTTGGAGTTTTAGCGATAAAAGCATAAGAAGGCTAAAAGAAAGAACAGTCAAAGCTAAGTTAAGATATGTCCAATATTTTGATTTGAAATATTTATAGATGAGAAGGGTAGTTAAGAGAATGAGTGGAGTCAGTGAAAAAGTAAGAGCCGTAAGAAAAACGAAAAACCCACTTTCATTAATCGACTTAGACTGGTAGATTTTCACAAAATATCTTGTGATATACAAGTAGGAAAAAATAAGGATAAAGAGGCCAGCCCTAATTATCTGTGATTGTATGATAATGACCGAGGGATAAAAGTAAGTTGTAAAGATAGAAACCAGGAGTACCAAAAGAAGCGAATATACAAAGTTTTTCACAGTAATATTAAACCTAACCTCGGAGAGTCGAGATTCGGCAAAGAAAAAGATTACAACACTCGCTATTCCTCCAAGCGTCAAAAGAAGAGTCATGGGGTCGGAGCTGACGAGATTGAAGATGAAATGCATCATGCTTTTATTGATTACATCAAACCATTCCTTATTGGCAGAAAATTGAACCGGTGAACCGCCCATCTTCCAAATCAAAACAGGAAAAGCAGCTAGTACAAAGAGACTCATATGTACGATGACTTTTTTCCATCCAATACGTTTAATTTGCAGTAATGAGTCAAATAAAAACATAAAGATGACAAAATTGACAGAGATGACATGGATGTTATACATGAGGCCGAGAAGCAAAAAAGCCACAACGTATTTCCTATTGAGATAAAAGTCTATTGCCAAAAGCAAGAAAGGAAGTACAAAAGATCGATTTAATAAGCTGAATTGGAATACTGTAAATCCTGCAAATGCCAGATGTGGAAATATGGAGGTGATAATAGTAATTACAGAGGTTAAAGGATCATTAAAAAGAGTCTTGCTCAATTTCCAAAGAGCCCAAAACGTGAGATACACGACGGCCAAATAGACGAGGAACATGGTTATTTCCAATATTCCAAGCTTCTGAAAAGGAACAAAAAGAAACCAAAAATAAGAGTAATGATGAAATCTGAGGTCGAAGAAGGGGTCGTTAGGGAATAACGTCGGATCGGCAAATTTTTTTAGAAATGGAATATGGATCGCTTGATCGAACGTGCCGAAATAATAACCCATGATAAAAACGGTAATAAGTGTTACGGCAAAAAACAGGATACGTTGATAGA
Organism: Candidatus Roizmanbacteria bacterium; assembly: GCA_016186235.1. Taxonomy (GTDB): domain Bacteria; phylum Patescibacteriota; class Microgenomatia; order UBA1406; family GWC2-37-13; genus JACPMD01. The sequence goes on from JACPMD010000038.1 coordinate 3,346, forward strand.
GAGACGACCTCCAAATAAGACGAGAGAAATCTTGTAAAATTGATATAAAGCGCTTTAGCATAACTAATAGTAGTATAATTATCTCAGAATGCAGCCATTTTTCTCAATCATCATCCCCACATTAAATGAGGAGCAATTTCTTCCGCGTCTTTTATCAGATTTAGAAGAACAAAAAGAAAAAAATTTTGAGGTGTTTGTTGTCGATGGGAACTCTTCTGACAAGACACAACAGATTATTCTGGGCTACAAAAAATACATACCAGTTACGTTATTGAAAATGGATCCGCCCAATCTCCCCCTCCAGAAAAACCTTGGAGCTTCGTATGCAGCCGGCCCCTATCTTTTATTTCTCGACGCGGACATGTCTATTTCATCTTTATTTAGCGCTAGAGCTCAAAAACTTATAAAAGAAAAAAAAGGAATAGTATTTCAGCCGTATGTTCTCCCTTTAGAAAAAGATAGTTACCCAGAGGTGACCGCTATTTTTCCTTTATTGAATAAGCTCGTCGAATTTTCACAAAATTTTGACAAGCCTTTTTCGGCCGGCCCGGCAATGTTTTGGCAAAGAGAGGCCTTTTTGACTATTGGCGGCTTTGATAATATCTTTGGAGAAGATCACCATATTATACGCAAGGCTCACAGCTGGGGAATACGTCCTAAATTTCTCCCACGGATTAAAGTGCTTTTTTCCTTGCGCAGAATGAAAAGAGAGGGGAGACTCCTGGTGCTTTATAAAGTTTTAACCTCGCAT
>JACPMD010000026.1 GCA_016186235.1 Candidatus Roizmanbacteria bacterium
ACCGAAGACGGGCAATATGCAGAAAAAGAGAAGGAAGGAGTGCAAAAGCTGCAAAAAGCAGCTTCAAATATGAGACAGATACTGAAAAACAATTACATATCTCAGATTAAAAAGATTGCCGCATTTCTAAGCCATAAGGAACACGTCTATGTAATCGGTAGAGGCGTCTCCTATGCAACCACATTAGAATCTACATTAAAAATCAAAGAGGCAAGCTACATTCACGCAGAAGGCTTTGCTGGTGGCGAACTCAAACATGGCGTCATTGCGCTCATCGAGAAGGGAACTCCCTGTATTGTTTATGCGCCCAACGATGAAACCTATGATGATATCATCTCAAACGCTCAAGAAATCAAAGCCCGAGGAGGAACTATTATAGGAATCGGACCAACGGAGAATCGAGTTTTTGATTATTTTTTAAAGACCGGTGATTTTGGAGATGCCACCATTCTTGTTCAGACCACCGTCGCGCACCTTTTGGGTTACTATCTTGCCATAGCCAAAAACGTTCCCGATCCAGATAAACCGCGCAACCTCGCCAAAAGCGTGACGGTAAAATAGCTAATTTTCCACTTCAAGGTTAACAAGGAGATCTTTTTCTGCATATTGCCCGTCTTCGGTGTGCGAGACAATAAAAATTGTGTTCTCGCCTTCGTCAAGTATGGCCGAAGCAGAAAAAATGCCTTGTTCATCAGCTCTCATCTCTTTCCCATTGATAAAAACAAACGCTTTTGGTTCTGTCCTGCCCTTAATTTGCAACATCTGCGAAGAGATAGTTTTTCCTTCTACCGGTTCGATAATCGAAAGTAGAATTTCGTCAGTTGACTGAGGTTTTACAACCGATGTGTCTTTCGAACGGGAATAACTGTAAAACAAAAGACCGAGAAGAATACTCAGTAGAATTGCTATTGGTAAAAAATATCTCATGAGTCAAACCTTTTTGAAACTGCTTCCTAAATAGAGAAATAAGAAGGATATAGAGAATCCAAAAAAAAGCTTCCATTAGCTTAGACTAACGAACTAAAGTAAAGACATTGAAAGAGATCTGTAATAAACGCGTGAGAAGTTCTTGAGTTTTGTGATTTGCTAAAATTATAGCATGAGCGCAGACATTGAGCAAAACGCAATCATTACTATATATCTTTTATTTTCACATAATTACGTCGTTTTTTCCTATCTGGCTGGGGTAGTCATAACAGCCTTTCTCTCGATCGTAAAACCAACACGATTCTCGGTTATTATGCTTCTGGGTTTTTTGGTTCTGCTTTTTTCTTTTGAATACGATAAACACATGATCGTTCCGTTCAGAGAACAGACATTAAAATCGCTCATCACCCAAACGCCTCACTTTCGCTTGCAAAAATTGATCGACATTGTTATTGCCGAGATATTGCCTATCTTATTTTATGCAATCGGCTGGATTCTGATTTTTTTAGGAGTAATTTACGCTTCAATTAAGCTAAAACGGCTGGAAAGATCGAAATCTTCTTAATTATGCATTTCTGCTTTGAATCTGGGCCTGGTAGATCATATAAACAATATCTCTTTTAATGGCAGATTGGAGTTGTCTAAACATCGGGTGAGCCTCTCGTTTGAAAGTAACAAGCGGATCTTGATGTCCAACCGCGCGCAATCCTATCCCTGTGCGCAACTCCTCTAAATGGGTTAAATGTGCTACCCAATGCGCGTCGATTCTATTGAGAACAACAATCCTTTCTAAAAGAGCCATTTTCTCATCCCCTAAAAGTTCTAGCTTTTCATGATAAAGTTGTTGTGCTATGTCTGAAAGAAACTCAGTCAATAATTTAGGATTCACATCTCTCAGTATGGACGGTAAATCATTCGGATTGGCTAAAGGCAGCAGTCTGACGAGAGTAGTTGATAGAGCAGCATAATTTACTCCTTTCTTACGATTATTTGCGGATGCTGCTTTAACAAGTTGAGCGATTTCGTCACGAATCCACCCCTGAATTTGAGGACGTAAGTTCCTCACCATAGCACGACGACGATCGCCGTAGATTACCTCTCGGTGTTTGTTAATGACATCATCATATTCGAGAAGGTGTTTCCGCAGATCAAAATTGTACCCTTCCATTTTAACTTGAGCTTGTCCAATCATTTTGGACACCCAAGGACTCTCAATCGTCATAGTATCATCCCAAACCTTGTTTAAAAGTCTTTGATTCCCTCCCATCCGTTTCATAACAGTATCATCAAGAGAAACAAAAAATTGTGAGGAGCCTGGATCGCCTTGACGGCCTGCCCGACCGCGAAGTTGATTATCGATCCTCCGAGCTTCATGTCTTTCTGTTCCAATAACGTGTAACCCTCCGAGTCTTACAACCTTCTGCCTATCTGCTTCACACGTTGCTCTGATAGGTGTAAACGCATCACCCCATGTCTGTGAATCAACAGGCTTGGATAAATCTATTCCTCCTTTTCTCAGTAATTCCCTTGTCAGACCTTCAGCGTCGCCCCCTAAAAGGATATCTACTCCTCTCCCCGCCATATTCGTTGCTACTGTTACCGCGCCTGGTCTACCAGCCTGAACTATCACTAAAGCTTCTTGCTCGTGTTCTTTTGCATTCAAAACCTGACGAGGTATGCTAGCTTGCAATAGGAGTTCAGCTAATCGTTCTGAGTTTTCAATCGAAGTAGTTCCAATAAGTACAGGACGACCCTTCGCATGTAAGCCCTTAATCGCATCTACGACTGCTTTAAACTTTGCCTGTTCGTTCTTGAGTACGACGTCCTCTCTATCTTCACGTATCGTCGGCCGATTCGTGGGAACAACTAAGACCTCAAGTCCATAAATTTTGTGAAACTCTTCTTGTTCCGTTCTCGCCGTTCCAGTCATTCCGGCTAATTTAGGATACATACGGAAATAGTTTTGAAAGGTGACGGTAGCAAAGGTTAGTGATTCCCGCTGCACTTTCACTCCTTCCTTGGCCTCTAATGCTTGATGTAAACCGTCTGAATAACGCCTTCCATACATCCTTCGTCCGGTGAATTCGTCAATTATAACGACTTGGCCATCTTCTACTATATATTCATGGTCCTTCCTATAAAGAGCATGTGCTTCGAGGGTATTTTCAAAAAAGGATAATAATTCGAGATATTCAGGATCGTAGAGAGATTTCCCTTCCGGAACTTGTAGGAGCGACTCGATTTTTGCAATACCTTCCTCTGTAGGAATTACCACCTTCAATCGCTTATTAACTGTGAAGTCAATACCCTCCTGCAAGTTTGGTAACAAAGATGCAAAACGACTATACTCACGAGATGGTTCTTCGGCCGGCCCGGAAATGATTAAAGGTGTGCGAGCTTCATCGATGAGAATGTTATCAACTTCGTCGACGATGGCAAAATGAAATGGTCGTTGTACTGTTTGAGAGTGATCAACTACCATATTGTCTCTCAGATAATCAAAACCAAATTCGTTATTGGTCCCATAAAGAATATCCGCCGCATAAGCGTCTCGGCGAGAAACAGGACGAAAATGGTTTAAACGATCATCTGCATGTGGCTCCGGACTAAAAAAATGAGGGTCGTAGATACCAGCAAACTCATGGGCGATCACGGCTGTACTCATACCGAGGCGCTCGTAGACTGAACCCATCCACCCAGCCCCTACCCTCGACAAATAGTCGTTGGGCGTCACTAAGTGAACGCCATGGCCGGCAATTGCGTTTAAATATAAAGGCAAGGTGGCAACGAGCGTTTTTCCTTCACCTGTTTTCATCTCGGCTATTTTTCCTTCGTGGAGAATAATGCCGGCTAAAAGTTGAACGTCAAAATGCCTCTGACCAATGGCACGTCTGGCTGCCTCTCTTACCGCGGCGAACACTTCGGGTAAAATTTCGTCCAATGTTGACTGCTCGTTTTGAATCACCTTTTTTTTGTGATGTATTATTTCTGCCTCTAAACGAGATCTTTTTAATGGATCGTTTTCTTTTTCAACCTGTTCGTACAAAACTGTAATTCGTTTCGATTGATCTCGGGTCCTGTCTTGAAACCGTCTGCGAAAATAGCCGGTTTGACCGCGCAGTTCCTCATCGTTCATCTTCACGAAGTAAGGTTCTAAATCATTTATTGTCTTAACGATTCTCGCTAATCTTCTGCTTTCATTACTCAATCTACTTCTATCTACATGCCAACCCTTTTTATTGAGAATCTCGAACTCATTTTGCCATGCGGGCGTTTGGGAATCGCGTCTTAGTTGCTGATGATGGTATTCTGTAGTAAACATATTTGCAATCATCCCTTATGATAAGGAGCATTGATCATGCCGCATTTTTTGTATTTATAGGGTTTACCCGTCTGAGGGTTAATGGCTCCACATGGACATGGATCATTACGACCAGGAGTTTTATGAGAATGACCGGGAAGTGTGACTCTAAAACCAACTTGAGGTCCTTCCATTTGTTCTTGCGGAGGCTGGTTATCCTGCGCAGGAGGCATTTGACTTGACGTCGTTAAAGATGAAGATGGGGGAGAGGAACTCACTCTTTCTTGTTCTTTGAATGGATCAACTCTTGAGGCGGATCTATAGACCATCGGCAATTCTCTTTTTTCTTCGGTTTTAGGCGGCTCTACCTCCTTAAATTCAATTTTAAATAATCTTCTGGTTGCCTCAAAGTTTATATCCATAACCAACTTTTCAAACATCGAGTACGCTTCATTTTTGTATTCAACGAGCGGGTCAAGCTGTGCATAACCACGCAGATTTATCCCCTCTCGTAAGTCTTCTATGGCGGTAAGGTGTTCTGTCCAATACTTATCTATCGTAGATAAAAAGATCATCCGGACAACATCCGACCAGAATTTTTGGCCAAGTGTTTTCTCCCGTGATTGGTATTCTTTTTTGATACGACCTTTCAATTGTTCGATGAGCTCTTGAGGATTTTTTTTCTTCACTAGTTGGACGACGTCGCGTCCTACTGGAATGATGAAGTTTAACTCTTGCTGGAGTTTTTTTAGGTCCTCGTCAGAAATCACTTCTTCGCTCATAAAAGCATTCACGAGTATGTTCATTTCCTCTTCAAACGTGGTCAATACAATCTCTTTAAAATCGCTTACGTTTTTTTCTGGGAGGCTGAGAATGCTTCGTCTTTTACTGTAGATAATTTCTCTCTGTTTGTTTAAGACGTCATCGAATTCAACTAAGTGTTTTCGAATGTCAAAGTTAAACCCCTCCACCTTTACCTGAGCCTGCTCTATAGCTTTTGAAACCATAGCATGAGTGAGCGGTTGATCTTCAGGAAAATTAAAGAATGTCATTAATCGTGATATCTGTTCTCCGCCAAAAATGCGCATCAGGTCGTCTTCGAGCGACACGAAAAATCTCGTCTCGCCTGGATCGCCTTGTCTCCCCGACCGACCTCTAAGCTGGTTGTCTATTCGCCTTGACTCATGCCTTTCTGTTCCAATGACATACAAACCGCCTCGTTGAACAACTTCGTCGTGTTTTTTTTGGAAATTTCTTTCTTCTGATGACTGTTTAGTATCAGGATTACTTGGCGGTTCTCCTCCTAGTATGATGTCTACTCCCCTCCCCGCCATGTTTGTTGCAACTGTTATAGATCCATTCTTTCCGGCATTTGCAATGATCATCGCTTCCCTTTCATGATTCTTGGCGTTGAGAAGCTCGTGGGGTATACCTTTTTCCTTAAGAAGCCTTGATAAAAGTTCGTTTTTTTCGATCGAGGTAGTACCAACCAACACAGGCCTTCCGACCTTGTAGTTTTTAATGATCTCTTGAACAACAGCATTAAACTTTGCCCTTTCAGTTTTATAAATCATGTCAGGATGGTCCTTACGTACCATCGGCATGTGGGTTGGTATCACGATGACTTCTGTTTTGTAGATTTTATGAAATTCTTCTGATTCTGTAGCAGCAGTACCCGTCATCCCAGCCAATTTTTTATACATTCTGAAATAATTCTGAAGCGAAACTGTGGCGAGAGTTTTGGATTCTCTTTGTATCGAAACGTTCTCCTTCGCTTCGATTGCCTGATGAAGTCCCTCGGAAAATCTCCTTCCTTGTAAAAGCCTGCCGGTAAACTCGTCAACGATGACTACTTCGCCGTCTTTGACGATGTAATCTTTGTCTTTCTTGAAAAGGGTAGCGGCCTTTAACGATGCCTCGATATGGAAAAGCGTGTCGAAATCTTTTTCATAGATGTTTGACACTTGTAAAGCCGACTCTATCTTTCGGACGCCTTCGTCAGTGAGATTTGCAGTTCTTAACTTTTCATCTATTACGTAATCTTTTTTCGGGTCGAGTATCTCTACTATTTTTGCATAGCGGTAGTATCGTGAAGTATCTTCGTCATAGGGAGCAGAAATGATATGAGGCGTACGGGCCTCATCGATAAGAACAGAGTCTGCTTCGTCTATAATTGCGAAATGAAATCCTCTTTGGGTAACTTCTTTTGAAGTACTCGCCATATTGTCCCGAAGATAATCAAACCCAAATTCGCTGTTGATTCCGTAAGTAATGTCAGCTTCATACGCCTCTTTTCGCGTGATCGGCCTTAAATGTGAGAGTCTCCAGTCTTGAGCTCTTTCATCGGTCATCGATGGATCGAAAAGAAACGATTGGTCTGAAATAATAGCAGACGTTGAAAGGCCTAAAAAATAAAAGATTGTACCCATCCATCCTGCATCACGTCGAGCAAGATAATCGTTCACCGTCACTAAGTGCGAACCTTTCCCGGTAAGTGCGTTTAAATACAGTGCTGTCGTCGCAGAAAGAGTTTTTCCTTCACCGGTTTTTTGTTCTGCAATTTTACCTTCATGAAGCGCTATCCCCGCCAAGAGTTGAACGTCAAAATGTCTCTGATTCAAAACCCTTCTTGATGCTTCACGTACAAGAGCAAAACTCCAGGGAATCAATTCGCTGAGTTCCTTTTTCTCCGATTGAACTGAGTCTTTAAGTTTTTCTGTTTCTTTTTTAAACTCACTGTCTTTTAATTTTCTCGCTCTATCCTCGAGTTCATTAATCTCTTTTACCTTTGTTCTTAGCCTGTTTACTTCCCGCTCATTGTAATCAAAGAATTTTTTAAAGATGTTTAACATAGTGGTAAAACAAGATAATTAAATCAAGTCCAATAAATAAGGACTTGATTCTATTTCAAGAAAAACTCTTGAGGGATGATTAAAAATTTCTGAGCAGCGAATCGATTAACTTCTCGTTCTAAGCCGGTTTTTTTGACAACGAAATGACATACAAGTCTTTCTTTAGCGAATCAAAGGTTATTTCTTTGCTAACAGTGCCTGAAATCTGGTATAGTTTTGTGAGATCGACGTCAATTTTTATTTCAAATTCCTCCTCTTTGTCGTCAACGATCTTTAGTATTTTTTTAGTTGCATCCTTTGTCTTTATTGACCCTCCGATCGCCCTATCATTTCCTTTTCGTAGCTCCTCAACTTTCGTTGCTATTTTTTCCTTCAGCGTATCTATTTCTTTCTGTTCCTCGCTTGCCGTTGGCGACGGTTCTAAAACAGTCGCAGAAGGACTCGCTGTCTGAGCGAGCACGGTGAAAGGCAATAGCAAAATTAGGGCTAAAATAATAATAAGAGTCATAGTTCTTTTTTAATGAAATAGACTTTTAATTTTTTTTCCTGTGGGTTAAACTGCGCTTTCTTAGAATAGGCTGTAACGGTTATTGTATTCTCGCCTAAAGCGAGTGGAAATTCTGTAGAAAAATCTTTTTTTTCATTTTTGAAAACCAGATCTTTTATAGGCGACTGAATGGTAATTAACGATCCTGGATCTACCTTACCTTTTATCGTCATGCTATTTTTTTCAAAAATTTGGCCGTCTTGTGGATCAGAAAGTTCTAGATTCTGGTAGTTAAAAGCGTTGACGGTCGGATTAACCCCAGTTTTAGAAATCGGAGCTATTGTCTTGGTTTTTCCCAGAAGCTGCTGCCTATTCTTTACGATAATTACAACAGCGACTAATCCGCCAAGTAGCATTCCTAAGAGAATGGCAATGGTTGTTTCTCTTTTCATTAAAAAACAAGTCTTTTTACCGTATTAGGAAGATGATTAATAATATCCGAAATATTATACCAATATCCGTACGCTTTATAAAGCTCATCTGCCGTTTTTTTTAAGAAAAAGGACGCGAGTACGGCAGATTCCAATGGATCATTTCTGGCGAAAAGCGAAAGCGCCAATCCCGCAAGAACATCGCCTGTGCCGCCTTTCGTGAGACCTTGATTGCCGCCTTCTACAAAGACTGTTGACTCTCCGTCAGAAATAATATCAACGATGGCCTTCAAAAGAATAACACAGCGATATTTTTTTGCGTACTCCTTAACGATTTTTCCTTTATTCTCAAGCGTAGCCTCTGAAATATTGATACCGAACACTTGTTGGAACTCCTTTTGATGTGGGGTAAGTATTGGTCTCTCCTGGGTATTCCTCAACCACGCTCTGTCCATCATTTGTAAGGCGCCGGCATCAAAGACGAATCGTTTCTTGGGATATTTTTCGAGAAGATACTTCGTCAAATAATGGCTATATGAAGCTTCATCTTTAATCTTTAATATCTCTAAGAATGTTTCAACCTCCGCTTTTATTTTTTCATTTACTTTCCCCCGGACCATTCCAGGTCCAACGAGAATTGCATCATCTTCTTCAAGATAATGATGTAATTGTGTATGGGGAATAACAATTCCATTTCTAAAAAATTTTTTTAAAGAAAGCATAATTTCATTATTTTCTTTTGTCGAAGAGTAGTGAACAATGTCGGCAAAATGCGATGCGACTTCTGCCGCCCAGATTGAGGCCGCATGGAATAATGATGAGCCACCGATGATGAGTACCTTGCCGTTTTGTCCTTTATGAGATTTTGGTTTTGGGAGATGCAGTCTCTTTAAAAATGGTTGAATTGAATGTACATCTGAAGTTTTTACAATCATACTATTCCTGTGTATAATTTTACACTATGACTCTCACTCATATTCAGCTTCGTGATCGCTTCAAAACATTCTGGGAAGAACGCGGGCACAGAGAAATGCCGCCAATTCCGCTCGTTCCCAAAGACGATCCAACGACGCTTTTTACCGGAAGCGGTATGCAACAGCTTGTTCCCTTTCTTCTTGGAGAGACTCATCCATTAGGGAACAGATTATACAATATTCAGCGAGGATTACGCACACAGGATATAGAAGAAGTAGGCAATAATCGCCACACCACTATTTTTGAGATGATGGGGAACTGGTCTCTTGGTGATTACTTCAAAGAAGAACAACTCGAGTGGTGTTGGGAATTTTTGACCGACATTGTTGGCTTGGCAAAAAATAAACTCTATGTTACTGTTTTTGCAGGGACAAAAACAATTCCAAAGGATACCGAGTCCTTTATGATTTGGAAAAAAATAGGCATTCCGGAAAGCAGAATTTTTCACTACGGTGCTGCTAAGAACTGGTGGTCACGGGCCGGAGAACCTGAGAATATGCCGGCAGGAGAACCAGGTGGCCCGGACAGTGAGGTATTCTACAAATTTACAAAGGTCTTCCATAGTCCTCAATTTGGCCCGAAATGCCATCCCAACTGTAATTGCGGAAGATTCTTAGAAATCTGTAATAGCGTCTTCATGCAGTATAAAAAACAGTCTGATGGCTCATTTGTCGAACTGCCAAAGAAAAATGTCGACTTCGGCGGCGGACTTGAAAGAATCCTTGCGTCTTCCAATGATAATCCTGACGTTTTTTTGACAGATGTTTTTCTCCCAATACTGCATGAGCTCGAGAAAACTTCTGCGAAAAAATACACTGATCTCAAAAATAAGCCTTTAATGAGAGTAATAAGCGATCACGTCAAAGCCGCAACATTTCTCATCATCGATGGAGTTATGCCTTCTAATAAAGAGAGAGGATATGTTCTGCGTCGGCTGCTTCGCCGCGCGCTCGTCAAGATGAACCGCTTGGTCGGCCAAAATGTGCAATCATCAGTTTTTGACGCAGCCATAAAATCTACACTAAGAATCTACCATGACATCTATTTTGAAGAGGGAAAGGATTTTCGTTTAGTTCAAGAAATAGTTCAGCAAGAGGTGGGTCGTTTTGACAAAGCACTTCAGGAAGGTTTAAAACAAATTGGAAAAATTGATCGCATCGATGGGAAAAAAGCCTTTGATTTGTATCAAAACTATGGATTTCCTCTGGAATTAACAGAGGAACTATTCAGAGAAAAAGGTCAAACAATGAATCGGGACGAATTTCGTAAGGAATTTGAAAAGCATCAAAATCTTTCAAGGTCAGCGTCAGTTGGTAAATTCAAAGGAGGTCTGGTAGATCAAGGCGAACAAACAATTAAATACCACACCGCCACCCACTTACTCCATCAAGCCTTATTTGACGTTTTAGGCAATGACATTCGACAAGAAGGATCCAACATAACGAGCGAAAGACTGCGTTTTGATTTTTATTCTCCCCGAAAGCCTACTCAAGAGGAAGTAGAAAAAGTAGAAGAGCTTTTAAATAAGAATGTTTCGGAAAAATTAGCTGTTTCTTTTAAAGTGCTTCCCAAAGAAGAGGCGTACCGAATCGGCGCTCGATCTTTTTTCCGAGAAAAATATCCCGAAAAAGTAAAGGTGTATTTTATTGGATCATATTCGAAAGAATTTTGCGGGGGACCACACGTTAAGAATACCTCAGAGATTGGTCAAATTAAAATTTACAAATTTGAAAAAATTGGCGGAAATATTTATCGTATCTACGCCAAGTAAAAAGTACTAAATTTCTGTTGCTTCCAATAAAATCAGGTTGACAAAATTTCTTCACTTCTTTATAGTTTCCCTATGGCCTTAAAAAATAAAGACATAGAATCGCTTCAGTCAGTAACTTCTCTCTTAAAAAGCATCGACGAGCGACTTGAAGAACTCAATGACAAATTCGAAACTCCCCTTCCTCCACCCCCGCAAAAAAGTTCGAATATACTCATCTTTCTTCTTATCGTTATGTCATTCTTCTCAGGTTCTTTATTTCTTAAAGTAAGGGGATATCAATCAGGTACTCCAACAACGCAAGATGCACAAAATCCAACCACCCAAGGACAAGATCAACAAGCTGCTGTTCCGGAGAGGTCAACCGAACTCAAGATAGCAAAACCATCAACAGACGAGCATTGGAGAGGTTCTCAGGATGCACGATATGTTTGGGTAGAATATTCAGACTTAGAATGCCCATTTTGTAAACGAATTCATCCAGATATGCAAAAAATTTTAAGTGAAAATGAAGGAAAACTCGCATGGGTTTTCAGACACTTCCCCCTAACATTTCACCCCAAAGCTCAGAAATCTGCAGAGGCGGTTGAATGCGCAGCTGAACAAGGAGGAAACGAAACCTTTTGGAAGATGGTAGATGCAGTTTACGAGAAAATGCCGGACCTTGAACTCTTACAACTTCCAAGCCTCGCAACCGAAGTCGGACTAAACGAAACGACGTTTAAAGATTGTCTTGATGGGGGCAAACAGGAAAAGAAAGTAAAAGATCAACAAGCAGAAGGAACACAAGCAGGAGTTCAGGCAACGCCAACTGGAGTCATCTACGATATGCAAACTGGTAAAACTAAATTAGTCGAAGGAGCGGTTCCCTACGAAACTCTCAAAACTGAACTTGATAACTTCATGAAAGAAGGCTGAATTTCTACTTAAAGGGTGACGCGTACCGGATTCGAACCGGTGATTTGCAGGTTGAGAACCTGCCGTCCTAAGCCGCTAGACCAACGCGCCTATTGACTTTTGCTTCGTAATTTAGTAGTATTTTAGCATCAATCCCCTTACAGTACAAGACGGTACAGAAAAAGGGGTTATTTTTTTGACAGCCATGAAAACAACAAAATTGACAAAAGAAGGCCTCGACAGAATTCTAAAAGAGCTTGAGCTTTTGAAAAATAAAAAGAGGCC
>JACPMD010000039.1 GCA_016186235.1 Candidatus Roizmanbacteria bacterium
ATTCTCTAGGTCGTTTCACTTTTCTCACCTCCTGTCATGAGATGAGTTTAGACCGCCTTCGTTTCTATGGACAATTCAGATGTCTAACTATAGAGACAACTGAGATGTCCGTTAACATCCCAGATGATGTGTTAGATTTTGTTGGGCGATTAAAAACAGAGTAACTTTTCTGCTCTTTTGTCCTATTTGGGTTTAATCTCACTCCCTCGCCCTCGTAAAGCCGGCGCGCAAGGCTTCTTCCTCTGTACAAAACCATTGATCTCCATGCTCAAAGTTTATGACAACAGAAGCATAATGGCGAAAGAAGGGGAGATGATAAAACTTTTTATCGTTAACATCCAAATTTCCTTTAATTACACAACTCACGCCACTTACTGCACACGAAATCCATAATCCTCCTTTGATTTTGTAGCCACTTTCGGCTGCATATACGAGTCTATCAGCGTATTTTTTATTAATTCTGTCAAGTCCAAACTTTGCTATTCCTTTCTCAAGAAGAAATTCGTTGACGAACAAGTCATCGACAAAAATATATACTAACGCTCTTCCATATTCATCGAGTGTATTTGTATCTTGTTCAAAGCGGACGTATTTGTTTAACAGGAGTTGAGTGAGTTCGTTAATTGAGTCTTGATAAAAACATTCATCTTTTTCAGGGGCATCAATACCAATCAATCTCACTGTTCCTTTTGGAGAAATTGATTTATCTATTTCAATGGTATCGCCATCAACAATTCTTACCACTTTCGCAGTTCTCTTTGACAACGATAGAGAATAGAATACAGCCAGTACCAGACTTGTTACAAGGATAAATCCTACACCAAATATTTTTTTCATTCCTTACGCAATTTCTTCTTTCCTCGCCTTTAATTTGGCAATTTCGCTGCTGAAAAACTTGCCGAGAGAAAGAATCGGCATGAAAAAGAAATCGATAAAAGGGGCAAAAAAACTTTCTCTTTCTTGCAGTTTGTATTCTCTCGAGATTTGACTCACCCGATAGCCAAAAAAGCTGACTAAGCTGACAAAAAAGATAAAGATGCTTTGACTAATAAGATTAAATTGCAAGAGTGTGAGTATCTCGTAAATGAGCGTCAACGTTACCATGAATGTCAAAGTGTAGAAAACCGTGAAGCCAAAAATAAGAACTGGTTTTTTGACCTTTTGCTCTTTACCGATATAGCTTAAGGTTGTTTCAAATGACTTATTGACGTCTATGATGTCTTTTATTCGCTCAAACAGTCGACGAGTATTCTCCTCCCCCGGAGTTCTCACTAATCCAATAATAAACAACATAAGAAGAGGGGGAAAAAGAGAATTAATGGCTATGGCAAAGTAGTTGACTTCTCCATAAAAATAATCCGATAATGGAACTTCCAAAAGCAGCGCAAAAATCATTTTAGTAAGGAAGATGTAGATAAGGCTCTTTATGGCGAGCGATTGCAACCGAGAAGAAGTTTGCTGATATTTCTCTCTGCAGATTTCGTCGACCCTAGCCCACAGCTGGTCATTATTTGTCAAGATTTGCCCTACAGTATCTTTATTGCGATTGAAAAGGCTGTATAAGATCAAAAAGGGAGGCATCTGAGATTTGATGTAGCGAATAAGCTTATCGACGCCTTGGTGATTTATGATTCGCTCTATCCGGTCAAATATTGAAGGCAGTTTTGGGATTAATAGTTCTATCTCTTGATAATTTCGTAGATGCAATTGGGGATGCGAAAGAATGGAAAGATGGTAGCGCAGATATGATCTGTCGCTTTTGGCAAACGTTTTTTCAATAGCAACATAGAGGAGCGCGTCCTTTTGATCTTCTGACATTTTTTCAATTTTGATCTTATTTTTTAATACTTGAAAAATATAGAAGACAAAGAGTGATATCTTTTTTGCGTCTTGAGGTGCAAGCGTCTCTTCGATGGAGCAGGTTGCAAGATCGAGTAAAAATTGATCGTAATAGAGCCTTTTATCTTTTTCTTGGCCAACAAGGAGTCTTCTTCGTATCTGTAGAAAACTATCAATAATAGTTTGAGCTGAATCGATGTCTCTGGCATCGAGCGAATCGCTCGGAAAGTAACGAGCCCACAGGAGTTCTCGCAAAAGGTTTTCCGCTTCGCCTTTGCCTTGCGGATTTAAAAGCAGTCTTCTCTTCAAAATACGCTCTATAGCTGCTCTGCGTATGAGATGTTCTTCGCGGTATTCGACGGCATTCCTAATCTTTTCGTAGAGAATGGCAAAAAAAGAAACAGTTCTTGAGATATCGATTTTCGAGTGTTCGTCAACAGAAGGTTTTTTTTTAATGAGTTTGAAGTTGGTTACCAAAGCCTCAGTAAAGTGTGAAGGTTTGATTAGACTGTTTTCGTTTACTTTCTCGTCCATGCGAAGAAATTATAGCATGTTATTCTAGTGCTTGGGTGTTTACCCCAGTTTTAAAATCTATCTCTGAAAACATATGAAGGATCTTGCTCACTTGTTTTTTGAGCGTATCGTATGATTTTTGGGTCTTGC
>JACPMD010000065.1 GCA_016186235.1 Candidatus Roizmanbacteria bacterium
TGAAAGGAGATGATAGTCAATGAAAAAGAAATTCAATGGATTCTCTGACGATGAGCGAGCCGCGATGAAGGAACGGACCAAAGAGCTCATGGCGGATAAGGCGGATGGGGAAAGCGCCGTGCTCGCGAAGATCGCCGAGATGCCGGGACCGGATCGTGCCATGGCCAAGCGGATCCATGCGATCATCAAAGCCAGCGCGCCAGTTCTCTCGCCAAAAACCTGGTACGGGATGCCCGCGTATGCTAATAAGGATGGTAAGGTCGTCTGTTTCTTCCAAAGCGCGCATAAGTTCAAATCGAGGTATGCGACGTTTGGTTTCAGCGACGCTGCAAACCTCGACGCAGGCGCCATGTGGCCGACCTCCTTCGCGCTCAAGAAGTTGACTGCCGCCGAAGAGGAAAGGATTGTTGCGCTTGTGAAAAAAGCAGTGCGCTAAAGGATTGAACCCGAGCGCGTTTTTTCCAAAAAAAATGGGTCACTGGATAGACTCATTTCGAACCCAGAAACTGTTAAAACCATTTCATTAAAGATTATGCAACGTCTCTAATGCAGTCTTTACAGCATTGGCATAACCGGTGCGAAGTTTTTCCAAAACCATATTTTCGCCCGAAAGAGGATTATCGCTTCCAACTAAAATACTGGCAACTGATTTATTGAAATGTCGGCCTACTGTAAACGCCGCTGAACTTTCCATATCTACTACAATGGCCTTTTTTCGTGAAAAATAACTTAATTTTTCGTCTGTTTCGCGTAAAATACCGTCAGTTGACCAAATTAAACCAACATGATGTTTTATAAGGAGTCGATTACACGTTGACTGAGTTTTTTCAATAAGAACGCCGCTAGCATAAGACTGCAATTTTTTATTTCCATATTGACGACTCGTCCCCTCATCGATATAAGAAGAAATAGGAATGACTATATCACCGCAAGCGATGTTTTTATTCAGTCTTCCGCAATATCCGATACCGATAATTGTTTGAACGGGTGTTAAAGACAATACATCAAGTGTCATAGCCACTGCAGGAGCCCCAAATTTAGGACTAGAAATTGCAATCGGTGTATTTTTATATAATCCGAATATAAAAGTATTAATATACTGGATTTTCTTAAGTTGAGAAAGAAGGGGAACCTCATCATATAGATCAGGATTTTCGAAAGGGATAATAGCAACAGACGGAAATTTGTGACGAGGAAAATCTCCGAGAAGCCATGAGTATGCTGTATTGCGAAATTTCTCAATCCACATCATCGAGAGTTATATTGTAACAAATTTTTGGCTGACTCGATAGACGCATTTATGACCCATTTGCTAGAATTAACTCATATGAGAACAGTTTATGCTTTTATAGATGCTGCTAACTTATTTTATGGTGGAGAAAAGAGTTTAGGATGGAAGATTGATTATAGAAAATTACTAAACTATCTTAAAGAAAAATATAAAGTAAAAAAGGTATTTTACTATGCAGGCATAGAACTTCATGGTTATAAGTATTCTTTACTGCATAATAAAGGACTCAATCTAAAAGAACTTCTTGAATATTTAATGGATAAATTAAGGGGTAAAGACATTTCAGACGAGGAGATAATTCTTGTAGGTAAACATATTAAGCGAGTCAAATTTTACTTGAAATTAAAGCAATTCGGATACTCTTTACAATTAAAACCAACAAAAATTTATTGGGATGAAGGAAAGCCTGTCAAAAAAGCAAATTGTGATGTCGATATGACTCTTGATTTAGTTAGATATATGGGTGAATTTCAAGAGGCCTTAGTATTATCTGGAGATGGTGATTTCGTAAAGGTATTATTATATCTTCAAAGCAAAAAAAGGAATATTTATATTTTGGCAAGAGGAGAGCGAAGTGCAAAGGAGATAAGGCAACTAGCTGGAAAGAACTTTCGTGATTTCAATTATCTCCGTGAGACCCTAAAATTTGCTTAATAAAAAAAGGAGGGGACTCATTTAGAATACCCTCCATGTTTAGTAAATATATTATAGAGAGAACCAGAGTATTTGTCAACACTTATTTAGCTTGTCTTAAAGGTCCAAATTTATCGTGGGTGACTGACGGGGCTCGAACCCGCAACAATTTCTTAACTTTTTTTCAGAATGTTCAAAACCATATTCTTAAGTGAAGGCAAGTCTTCTTTTAGTGTTTTCCAGACAATCTTTAGATCAACCTCATCATATCCGTGAATTAGAAAATTCCTCATTGAGACTGCTTCTTTGATCGGGAAGTCAGGATATTTATTTCTAAAGTCGGAAGTTAGTCTATTTGCAGCTTCGCCAATAATTGATAACTGATAAACAACCGCATCTTGTTTCATCTCTTGCATAAAAAATTTATTTTTAGGAGTATTTTGAAGATAAAATATCTTGTAGATAAATCTTGTTATTTTTTTTCATAAAGAGGAATGAGGTCTTTGTAGATGTATGGCTTGAATGATTTTTTAATTCTATTTTTTAGAACAAGATCGATAGGTTTACGGAAAATCTTTTCAAATTGGGCCTGGATAGGGGCTAATTCAAAAAATGACTTGGTCTTTTTAAAGTCGATAAGTAAATCAATATCGCTGGTTTTTTTTTCATCACCACGAGAATATGATCCAAATATTCCTAAATAGGAAATATTATTTAACTTACATAAGTCTCTCAAGTTGTTTTGATTTATTGAGAGTTTCATGGGTGACCGACGGGATTTGAACCCGCAACAATCAGCTCCACAGGCTGATGCTCTACCAGATTGAGCTACGACCACCAATAAGGTATTATTATTGTATCACATGGCGAAGATGAAATCTTTCGATACAAAACCCGCTGACAACCCAACTTCAACATTTTTAAAGTTTCTTTTTATTCTTCTTCTCATGGTTGGTGGCGTTTTTTTTACCTACAAAGGATTCTCGGTTAAAAATAATCGCAGCAAAAGTGAAAAAATGTCTAAAGCAAAAAAGCCAACAGACTTAAGTAAATATATCAACTTTAAGACGATGCCAAAACAAGCGAAATTATTCGCTGATAGCGCGATCAAAAAAACAAATGAAATTGCCGGAGTCGTACTAGGTGAAGCAACGTCATTCGCTCAGGAAGCAACTTCTAAATCCGCCGAACTCGTCACAGATTTCATTTTCGACAACACCATAGGGGGAATTCTTAAGGAAATCGACCGACTTCCAGAGCATCAAAAGGAACAGATCCAAAAATATATTTGCAAGTGATTCAAGTTTGACAGTTTTTCTTCTTTCTGCTAATCTTCATATGCTATGGATATAAAATACTTGGGACACGCTTCTTTTTTTCTTCGTTCTAAAGATGCTAAATTGGTAACCGATCCCTTTGATCCTGAGATGACAGGGCTTAAATTTCCCAAAGTTGAAGCAGACATTGTTACTGTTTCACACCATCATCATGACCACGATATGATAAGTCTTGTGCAAG
The DNA here is from genome assembly GCA_016186235.1 of Candidatus Roizmanbacteria bacterium. Lineage (GTDB taxonomy): Bacteria > Patescibacteriota > Microgenomatia > UBA1406 > GWC2-37-13 > JACPMD01. The sequence continues at coordinate 3,443 of JACPMD010000065.1, forward strand.
ATCCGCTAGGAAGCAAACCTCTGGTAGTCGATATGCCCGGAGAGGTCGAAAAGTTAGGAATGCGAATTTTTGGCTATCAAAGCTATCATGACAGGAAAAAGGGCGCAGAACGGGGAGAAAATAATCTGTACAAAATTACGGATGGAGAAATTTCAGTGCTTCATTGCGGTGATCTAGGCGTAGTATTGGACAACAATTTCGTCGATCAGATTGGTGATGTTGACGTTCTTTTGGTTCCTGTTGGCGGATTCTTCACGATGAGCGCCGACGAGGCGGTCGAACTCGTGAAAAAAATCGAACCATATATAGTAATTCCCATGCATTATAACCACGCAAAGCTGAATCAAAAAACATTTGGGGAGCTCACTTCGGTTGATTATTTCCTCAAAAAAATCGGCAGCCAGGCAACCACTCCGGTTCCGCGCCTTACCGTAAAAAAAGGCGAGCTTGGAGACGAGACAAAAGTAGTAGTGATGGAAATATGCTGTTTTGGGTGCTATCCTTATCGACTCATCCTCGATAGCTCAGATAACCCAATTTTTAAAGCCTGAGTACTTCTACATATTTGAGCATAATCTTGTTTTCAGTGCAATGCTCAAGCTCTACGAACAACAAAGGCCAATAGACGTTGTCACTCTGACTGATAAGTTAAAGGAAGACGGGAATTTACAGAAAATCGGAGGAAAGGCGTATCTTTCTGAACTCATCAATGTTGTTCCAACGTCGGCCTATGTCGAGCATTATGCCTGGATCGTTAAGGATCACTACACAAGAAGGACGTTGATCGACCTTTCTTCACGAATGGTAGAGAAGGCATTTGACGAAAAAGGAGACGTGAAGAAACTCTTGGACGATGCAGAAGTGGAGATTTTTGCCCTTTCTCAAACTCATCTTCGCCGCGAGTTTATCCCTTTAAAAGATATTTTGGCTGAGAGTTTTGAACGCCTCGAAGAGTTTGTAAAAAAAGGAACTCACTTGAGAGGAGTCCCGACTGGTTTTACAGAACTTGATAATAAACTTTCTGGTTTGCAGGACTCAAATCTCATCATTGTGGCAGCTCGACCCGGAATCGGCAAAACAACTTTAGCTCTCAATATTGCCCTTCACGCAGCAACAAAGGAAAAAATACCGGTAGGGTTTTTTTCCTTGGAAATGAGCAAAGAGGAGCTCGTTGATCGTTTGCTCGTTGGACAGGCTGATATTGATGCGTGGAGATTGAAGACAGGCAGGCTTTCCGACGATGATTATAAACGACTAACAGAGGCAATGGGTGATCTCTCCGAAGCTCCAATCATGATCGATGACACTCCCGGAATCTCCGTTCTTGAGATGCGGACAAAAGCCCGAAAACTCAAGATGAAGAAAAACTTGAAGCTTCTTATTGTAGATTATTTACAGCTTGCTGATTCTGGAAGACGATTTGATAACAGAGTAGCAGAGGTCTCGTTTATTTCTCAAGGGCTCAAAAATCTTGCGCGAGAATTGCGAATCCCTGTGCTTGCTATTTCACAGCTCTCGCGGGCAGTAGAGCAAAGGAGTACTCGAAAACCCCAACTTGCAGATTTGCGAGAAAGCGGGGCTTTGGAACAGGACGCAGACGTTGTTGTTTTTCTTTACCACGAAGAAGAAGGTGAGGACCTCATTGATCAGCATAAACGCCTTGTGAGACTTTACATCGCCAAACACCGCAACGGGCCAACCGGAGAGATAGACTTGATGTTTAGAGGAGACAGGGTAAAATTTTACAACGTTGAGAAATAATTACATCTTAAGTCTTTTGTTTCTTCAAAAAGAGAGAATTTGTTACTACAGAAATTGAGCTTGAAGCCATCGCGACTGAGGCAAAAATGGGATTCAAGAGAATTCCAAAAAAGGGGTAGAGGACACCCATCGCAACCGGAATTAAAGCAACGTTGTAGCCAAAGGCCCAGAAAAGATTTAACTTGATCGTTCTCATCGTTTTCTTGGAAAGAACGATAGCTTTTGCAACTGATCTGAGGTCTTTATTCACCAACGTAATATCCGCAGCTTCAATTGCCACGTCAGTCCCCGTACCCATCGCAATTCCAACATCAGCAGCGGCGAGTGCGGGAGCATCATTGATGCCATCGCCGACCATGGCAACTACCTTTCCTTCTTTTTGAATTTTTCTGACTTCTGTCTCTTTTTGATCGGGGAGCACTTCGGCAAGTATTCTTTTTATTCCTACTTTATTGCCTATTGCGCGGCTCGTTCGCGCATTATCTCCAGAGATCATAATAACTTCGTTTCCCATTTTTTTAAGCGCCTCAACACCTTCTTTAGCAGTTTCTTTCAAAGTATCGGCAACGGCAATAATGCCAATAAGTGTTTTTTCTACCGCCAACATCATGGCTGTTTTTCCCGCGTTTTCCATTTGTTCAATTTTCTTTATCTGTTTATCGAGATTAACCCTTTCTTTCTGCATAAGTTTTCTATTTCCCAAGATAGTTTTTTTACCCTCGATCTCACCTTCAACACCATGACCGGGAACTGCCCTAAAACTTTTTACTTTAGTTAATCCAAGTTTCTTTTCTTCTGCGGCTTTTACGATGGCCTCGGCTAACGAATGTTCAGATCCTTTCTCGAGAGAGGCAGCAGTACGAAGAATTTCATCTCCAGTATTATCGCTCAAGGGAACTATGTCTGTAACTTCAGGTTTTCCTTTTGTCAGCGTTCCTGTTTTGTCAAAAATCACCGTTTTTATCTTATGCGACGTCTCGAGCGCCTCAGCATCCCTGATTAAAATACCGTGTTCGGCGCCTATTCCCGTTCCCACCATAATCGCAGTGGGAGTCGCGAGGCCCATAGCACACGGACAAGCTATAATGAGAACGGCAACCATATTAAGCATTGCAAAAAGAAACGACGGCGTTGGTCCGAAGACATACCAAACGACAAAAGTCGTAATCGCAAGCATAATAACGATCGGAACGAAATAGGAAGAAATTATATCTGGGACAAGTTTGATGATCTGAGCGAGCATTGTTTCTTGTCCGACCTTTATCGCTTTATAGGTAAACGTTCCGGCTTTATTTATCGTTGCGCCTATGACTATATCTCCCTTTGTTTTATCGACAGGTATGCTTTCTCCCGTAACCATCGACTCGTCAATTGATGAGTCTCCGTCAACAATTACTCCGTCAACCGGGATTTTTTCTCCTGGACGGACTCGAATAATGTCTCCAATTTTGACAGTAGCAATGGGAACATCTATTTCTTTATTGCCTCTTACTACTCGAGCCGTTTTCGCCGCGAGTCCTATGAGTTTTTTGATCGCCTCAGAAGTTCCGGCCTTTGCTTTTGCCTCAAAATAACGACCGAGGAGGATAAGCGCAATGATAATGGTTGAGACGTCAAAATAGGGGATAGGGTTTAGGGTATAGGGTTTTAGAAAATCTGGAAAAAGAGCAACAATAGCAGAATATCCAAAGGCAACAGTTGTTCCCATTGCAACAAGCGTATCCATATTGGCAGTTCTGTGTCGCAAGGCAGGAATCGTCGCTCTATAGAATGTAAGGCCCGCCCAGAATTGAACGGGGGTTGCCAAAAGAAGTTGCACTAAAACATTCTGTAAAATAGCAGGAGCAAAATTCATCAAGACCGGAAAACTTCCCCATAAAATGAGTCCTCCTAAAACGAGGCTGACGATAACTTTTGTCCTGAGTTCTTTTAATTCTTTTTCTTTTTCTAGCTCGTCCTGAGCGGAGTCGAAGGATTTATCCTGGTCCTCGTGCTGAAGTTCGTCCTTAAGGATTGCTTGGTATCCGACGCTTTGTACAGCAGATGCTAAATGCTCGTCTTTCACTTTTTGTGGATCGAACGAGACCGTAGCGAGGCCTGTTGCCAGATTCGCGTTTGCGAATGATACACCTGGGATAGCCTTTAAAGCCTTTTCTATCGAGTAAACGCATGACGCGCAATGCATCCCTTTTATG
>JACPMD010000050.1 GCA_016186235.1 Candidatus Roizmanbacteria bacterium
CCCGGGCGACGTCATCTTTATCGAGGAAGGGCTGAAAATTCCGGCAGACAGCGAAATTCATGAGGGAAGAAATCTCGAATTTAATGAAGCCTCGCTGACGGGAGAGTCTTTGCCGGTTGAAAAAAAGAATGGGGACAAAATATATATGGGAACGATTGTCACAAAAGGTCGTGGGTTTGCCCGTGTACAGGCAACGGGGATGAATACACAGTTTGGCAAAATCGCAACTCATATCAGTCTGATTGAGGAGGGGAAAACGCCGCTTCAGAGGAAATTAGAAAGTTTAACAAAGACAATAGGAATAGTAGGCATCATTCTTTCTCTCGTTGTCTTTCTCCTTTCTCTCGCTCAAGGAAGTACCTATTTTCCCTCGTTTCTTCTGGCTATTTCTTTGGCCGTCGCAGTAGTCCCGGAAGGCCTCCCGGCGGTGATGACGATTACCTTGGCGATCGGTGTGAAGGAGATGGCGAAAAAAAGAGCGATTATACGAAAATTGTCAGCGATCGAAGCTTTAGGAAGCGTAACACTCATTGCTACCGATAAAACCGGAACATTAACAACCAATCAGATGAAAGTGAAGGAGATCTTTGTTGATAACAAGCTGTATACGGAGGAAAAACCGCCGAGTTTGACAAATCACCCGTTTTCCAAAATGCTTTTAGACGGGATCCTCTGTTCTTCGGCTTCGTTGGTGATCAACAGAGGACAGCAGGACCTATTGGGAGACCCAACGGAGGGCGCTCTTTTGTACCTTAGCCATCGACTCGGACTCATGCCCGAGATGGTTCGCAAAGAGTGGGACATTATCGATGAAGAGCCTTTTGACAGTATAACTAAAAGGATGTCGGTGTTAGTAGTACGTAAAGGTCTCTCTATAGGACGGTTCAGTCAAAGGTATGTTTTCTCCAAGGGCGCGCCTGAGTCGATATTGGAGATATCGGATAAAATTCTCATCGGTCAAGAAGAGAAACCGCTTACTTCGGCCAAGGTGAAGGAAATTGAGTCGACTATGGAGTTATGGGCTAAGAAAGGATTAAGAGTATTGGCCTTTGCTTATACTCATGGAAAAAAAGCGGAAAAACTAGATGCCAAAAATCTTGTTTTTCTTGGAATAGTCGCGATTCATGACCCCCCAAGGCCAGAAGTATTGGAAGCCATTAAAAAAACACACGACGCCGGAATAAAAGTAGTGATGATTACGGGAGATAATGAATTGACGGCAAAAGCGATTGGTATTTCGGTAGGACTTATCAAGGATCGAGACGAAATCATTACGGGAAGCGAGATTGACAAGTTTACGGACGAATTACTCTTCGAAAAACTCTCAACAGTAAAGGTGTTTGCACGCACGACGCCTTTCCACAAGGCCCGTATCGTTCGCCTCTACCAACAACAAGGCGACGTCGTTGCAGTCACCGGCGATGGAGTGAATGACGCTGTTGCTCTTAAACAAGCAGATGTTGGTGTAGCAATGGGTCTCATTGGAACCGATGTCGCCCGTGAAACGGCTGATATGGTCATTACCGATGACAATTTCGCCACCATTGTTAACGCAATAGAAGAAGGGCGCAATATAGTCAAGAACTTAAAAAACGCTATCAAATATCTGCTGTCGTGTAATGTAACCGAAGCCTTTTCTCTCATTGTAGGGTTGCTTCTTGGAATTCCGAATTTGTTTTACGCAATTCAACTTTTGTATATAAATTTGATAACTGATGGAATCCCAGCCCTTGCCTTGGCGTTTTCGCCTCGAGAAGAAAATTCCATGCGCAGGCCGCCCGCGAAAGAGCTCGAACTCCTGAGCCTATTTGGCAAAAAGTATATTTTTTCAGTCGGCATTTTGGCTACGATAATTGTGTTAGCGTCGTATTTTATTTTTGCCGATGGAGAAGTGTTCCGGAGAACAGCTGCTTTCTCTGTTCTGGCGTTGATTCAATCATTTATTTTTATTGACCTGTGGTTGTCTCACCACCCACTCCATAGGCATTTTAAAAAGCTTTTTTCAGCAGTATTTTTCGTTGCTTTCTCTGTCCCCTTTATTACTCAGTATTTCATTCTCAAGATTCCCTCTTTAGCACAGTCGTTTAAGATAGAGACTGTTTCAACAACAACCTATTTCAGCTTTGTTTTCATCGCTTTTTTTATTCTGGTTGGGATAAAGGGCGTAAAGAAAATGATTACGCGCTAGGATTCTGAGGAAAAACTCTCTGACTTATATTATAATAACCATATATGAATGAGTTTATATCAACATACAGACAACGACCAATCGAGCGCGTTTTAGGAGGTATAGTGAGTATAGTGTAGGGAGAGCGAAGACAAGGTGGAGTTCCAGATCTATCTAAGGGATCTCCCCAACCAGTAGATAGACCAGAAGAAGCTTCACCAGCTGTTCCTGTTGAAATAGCAGATGCTATAACTAGAATATTAAAGGGTAGAGGTAAACCTAGAGGATCATAATTAAACTCTTTCGCTATTTCTGCCAAAAGTGACCTGATTTTGCTAGAAAACTCGCGTAAATAAAATACCCCTTGACAAATCTTATAGGATATGTTTTCATGATATTGTGCGCACATTTTATAAGTTTAATCTTTAACATATGATAAGGACCTATAGAAAAAGAAAAGGTTACACTGCGAGACTTAAACATATCGATCTTGCAAGAATAAACCTTTTCTGGAGCTTTGTAAGTCTTTTCGTAGGAAGACCGATCAATGAACCCGCAGTAGGGGTTGGGGGATAAGAAAAAGACTTTTACCTTATGCGCAGCCGAGTCTAGAGAGCAATTCGAAGGGCTCGGCGCGTTTTTTTGGGCGGATTACTCAAAAATCTCCTTTTCCAAACTTTTTGCTAAGCGTAAGAAAAAATCCTCCATATTTTTTTGATCAAAGGGAATGAGCATCTTTGGCCAATCTTTTCTTTCTGTTAAATCCTGTACTTTTAAAAAAGCTGCAAGTAAATGCTTTGGTTCCAAAGGCCAATCAAATTTGGCTTGACTGTCGATCCTCATTCTATGCAAATACTTTTCTGGTTTATATTCAGTATTTTTAAAAATAAAGTAAAGATCGATATAGTCTCTCGTTCTTACTCGTGAGCCTAAGGTATGAATTTTATTTACTGCAATGTCATAAAGACTACTTACTTCCAATTTTTTAAAAAATGTTCCTTTTTCAATCTTTGGAAAAGGATAGTAGTTAAAATCTACTTTTAATGAATCTCCATCTTTATACAAGAACTTGTAGCTATAGAGACCAAGAAACTGTTCTTTTAGAAATTTGGCAATTTTAAGTTTATGTGAAATACTTTGTAAAAATGCTTCGACAACCGGTACATTGATTTCTTGTTCGGAAAAGAGATCGATGTCTTCAGATAGCCTATGTTTGAGATAGAACGCAGAAAGCGCAGTGCCACCAGTTAGATAAAATCTCTTGGTTATGGAAGTTTGTATTTGTGCAAGTTCCAGAAAGTTAAGTTGTTTGGAAGTGAGTATTGTTTTCCCCATAATAAGTATTCTATCGCACGTTTGGCATAAGGATCAAGCTGATTTTTGATCTTTGGCCAGGCCTTTTTGACTTCTTCACGGTTAAGCTTTTCACCTTCATCAAGGCCATAATTTATGAGCTG
>JACPMD010000051.1 GCA_016186235.1 Candidatus Roizmanbacteria bacterium
ATTTAAAAGCGCTAAAAAAATCAAGAAGTTAAGCTGGGAAGAGATGGAGCAAATTGTTGGAAATAAATGGAGGCCGGGTTTAAGCGCGCCATTTGATCCTGTAGCGACGCAACTGGCAAAAAAATTAGGTTTGACGGTCATAATCACCAATGGAAAAGATTTTAAAAATTTAGAAAATATTGTTGAGGGAAAAAAATTTAAAGGAACAGTTATTGGTCCCAATGGAGCGTAGCATGAAAAATGCTTCTAAAACAGATTACTCTCAAAAATTTTCGTAACTTCGATCAGAACGCATTTTACTTCAATCCTTTTTTAACGGTAATAATTGGAGAAAATGCAAGAGGCAAAACCAATCTTCTTGAAGCCATCTACTTTGTTCTCCACGGAAGCGGATTTCGTGAAACAAGAGAAGATGAACTAGTTCAATTAGATAAAGAGAGATCAGAGGTAGAAGCAAGATTTGGATCGGGAGATGAATCTATTGATTTTAAGATAATGTTACGTAAAAAGGAACACGGCGTTGACAAAACTTTTATGGTTGATAAAGCAAATAAAAGATATTTTCAATATCTGCCGGAAACGACAAAGTCTGTATTATTTTCTCCAGAACAAATAGAAATTATTATCGGTTCCCCAGATCGGCGAAGACAATATTTGGATCGTCTTTTTTCTTCCCACGATTTTGAATACAAAAAAAGAATCAGAAACTATGGGAATGCCCTGAGAAAGAGGAATAAAATTTTAGAAAGTTTTCGAAACGAAGAAATCTTAAAGGAAGAGTTGAAATTTTGGAATCAATATCTTGAAGAACAAGGGGCATATATTACCTCTATACGAGAAGATCATTTTACCTTCTTGAACAAACATAAGGCGATCGATAAGAAAAAATTTACTATAGACTACAGCAAAAATGAAATCAACAAAAAGAGGCTGGAATCTGTATTTGAAAAAGAAAAAAAATACAGAAAGACACTTATTGGTCCGCAGAAAGACGATTTTCAAATTTTTCAAGAATTTGACAGTTCTAATAGAAACGTTCACCATTTTGGTTCAAGAAGTGATCAAAGACTTGCTCTCTTCTGGCTCAAGTTTAACGAGGTAAAATTATATGAGGAAAAATTTAACATAAAACCAATCCTGCTTCTCGACGATATTTTCTCGGAATTGGACGTAAAGAATAAGAAACTAGTTCTCGATATCATTAAAAAGTATCAAACCGTTCTTACTACGACAGAAATAGAGCTTCTTGACCTAATCGATATGCCCAAAAGTATCATCACAGTGTGATAAAATTAAAGCTTATTAAATAACTTCAGAGCATGGAGGGTTGGCAGAACGGTAATGCGCCGGTTTCGAATCCCGATAGAGAGGTGGGGTGCTTGGAGTGGTTTATCAGCCAGGTCTCGAAAACCTTGGGTCCCGCAAGGGACACGCGAGTTCGAATCTCGCCCCCACCGCAGATCGGGACGAGCCCTCTACCCTCCGCTCTAGAAGCGTCCACAAAACGGTTGGGGATAAATCCTCTCACTTCGGTTCCAGTTCTTTCCTAAAAACTTTTTGTAGCTTATACTCCATTGAAAACAAACTTTGAAGATTGAAATAATGAGTCTTAGTGAAAATAAAGGATCTTCCTAAAGTTGAAAGGCCGAGAGAGAAACTGAAACGCTATGGACTGACTCGGCTTACTGACGCAGAACTTCTAGCGATTGTACTCGGAAAAGGAGAAAAAGGCCAGAATGTTCTCGAACTTTCAAAGAAAATCCTAAAAACTCTATCGAAAAATAATCTCGATGGATTGAAATTAAGTGATTTTGAAAAGTTTTCAGGAGTAGGCGAAGTAAAGGCATCCCAAATTATCGCTTCTTTTGAATTAGGGAGAAGATTCTTTCATGGGAAGGAAGTTATTTCTTTGATTTCTCCTCAAGATATCTGGCATCAATTAGGCTCTATTAGAGAGAGCAGAAAAGAGCACTTCATAGGATTCTATTTAAATGTACGAAATGAAGTAATCCACAAAGAAACGATCTCAATAGGCACTTTGAATGCAAGTCTGGTCCACCCAAGGGAAATATTTGAGCCTGCGTTACGGCATCTTGCAGCTCAGATAATCATTTGTCACAATCATCCGTCTGGAGAAATACAGCCTTCTCAAGAAGATAGAGAACTAACTCAAGAACTGGTAAAAGCAGGACAGATTTTGGGAATTGAAATTATTGATCATATAGTAGTTACCGAAGAGAACTATTTTAGCTTCAAAGAGAAAGGTTTGCTGTAGAATGGTATGGTGTGAGAACCCTAGAAGAACGCAGAAAGAGAGCTAAAAAAATTATTAAGGAGTTAAAAAAACTCTTTCCGCGTGCAAAAATATCGCTGAACTACTCGAATAATTGGGAACTTTTGGTTGCGGTGATGCTTTCCGCGCAATGTACCGATAGGATGGTAAATAAAGTAACTGAAAAACTTTTTAAGAAATATAAGACCCTCGATAATTATACAAAAGCAGACCAAAAGGATTTTGAACAGGATATTCGATCGACCGGTTTCTATCGAAATAAGGCAAAGAATATTTTAGCAACTGCGAAAATAATTAAAGAAAAGTTTCACGGCAAAGTTCCAAATACTATGAAGGATCTTCTGACTTTGCGTGGAGTCGCCAGAAAAACAGCCAATGTAGTTTTAGGCAATGCCTATGGCATTTTTGCAGGGATTGCCGTCGATACCCATGTAAGAAGGCTTGCAAAACTCTATGGTCTTACAGAAAATAACAATCCAGATAAAATTGAACGAGACCTAATGGAGATTATTCCAAAAAAAGAATGGTTTGATTTTACCTATAGAATGATTGCTTATGGAAGAACGTATTGTTTTGCAAGACGTCATGATCACGATAAATGCCCATTAGCCAAAAATAGTTTAAGCTAATGACATAATGGGAATTTTTAATTTTGATTTTTTCTTCTGGTGCTCAATTTTTTGTTTATCAAAGAGCATAGAGCCAAAGTCTACTTTCTTTTCTTCTAAGAGGGGATAAATTCTTTTTACTTTTTCTTCACGAATATGATTTTGCTCAAAAAGTTCCATTTGATTGTCCGATGTAACATCGGACTCAAGGTTAGAGATATAACAACCCGTAGATCGATAGAGATGACCTTTCTGATATATTTCCACAAATGCCTTTTTTAGTTCATTCCGAATTAAGTACGGATATGCGGTTTTTTTTAGGAGTTTGACTTCTTTTGTATAATACTCGAAATTTTGTGTCTTCAAAAATGGCGTTACTTTGCCTACGAGATAATGGAACTTGCGCGCTTGTTGAAAGGCGTCCTCAATATGGCTTAATACCTTTGCACATAAAATATTTTTATCGTTCGTGGAGGGCGTAAACGTTTGGGAACGGGTGATTCCCTTATATGATCGTTTTCCTTGGAGGTCGAGTTCATAGATTTTTTCGCCCCGAAGCTCCTGCCAAATCTCAAAGAATGGTTTTGAGAGACGAGCTATAATAAAATTTTCTGACTTTAGAGCAAAGTCTAACGCGGTAAAGATACCCAACTTATTAAGGTAAGAAGAAGTATTTGTGCCTATCCCCCATACGTCTTTCACAGGAGTAGTTTTTAGAATTTTCTCGATATCTTTTCCTTTCACTAGAGTAAGTCCCGATGGTTTTTGAAAAGAGGAAGCAAGCTTTGCGAGCGATTTGGTGACAGAAATACCAATAGAGATCGTAATTCCAAGCGAAGATTCTATCTTGTTTTTTATGGCTTTGCCTATTTCGTAGTAAGTCATATTGAGGGGTCTTCTGAGACCTTTTATATCGGCGAATGCCTCATCTACCGAATATTCTTCAACAGCCGGGGTGAATGAGCGAAGAATAGTGAACATCTTATGAGAGAAGAGATTGTATAATTCGTAATCAGAGGGTAGAGTGATACAAGACGGACATATTTTTTTGATCTGCCACATGAGCATGCCTCGTTTCACCCCGTATTGAGTGCAGGGTGAACGGCTTGGAATACCGAGCAGAAGAAAGCATCTCCATCGAGATGAAGAATAACATTCGGCCAGGAGTCGATCTGAAACATAGGCCTAATTTGAGAATTTACGTATCACTGCTTTTACCACCCCGAAAATTTGAAGTTCTTGATGAGGATAAAAAGGCGGATATTTGGGATTTGCCGCTTCTAAGTAGATGGCTCGTTTTATTCTATCCCTTTTTAAAATTTTGAGCGTCCACTCTCTGTCGATTTGGGCCAATACTATGTCTCCTGAGATTGCTTCCTTTTTTCTTTCAATAATAACCATGTCTCCGTCGAATATTCCAACTCCTGAGAGTGAATCGCCGCTTACCCTCAGAAGAAATGATGATTCGGGATCTTCAATTAAATACTCGTCAAGAGTGAGATAGTCCTTATGTTCATCAGCTAAGATAGGAAAGCCGGCTTTAATTGTGCCAAAAAGCGGGAGACTAAAGAATCGAGAAAGCGAGTTTGAAAAGACGTAACATCTCAGAATATGAGGGGAGCCGTCTATATTTTCTATAAAATTTTTTGACTTGTGAAAGTCGGTCGGTAGACATAAGTATAGTAAACGTTTGTTTACAAGTATAGTAAACTCTTGTTCACTTTGTCAAGGGGGATTTTTGTGCTATACTATAGCCATAACTTATGCCTACTATATTTTCTGAATCATTTATAAATAAGATACTGTTTTCCTCGTTTATCTTGATTGTTACATTCATTATCTCTTCGCTTCTTCACAGAATCGTAAGCGCTCTTTTTGCGAGAGTAAGAAAAAGAGTTCCTTCTGGTTACCTTATAACAAAAACCAGAACTATACGTTCGCTTTTGAAAAATATCGCAGACATAGTACTTTACTTACTCGCAATTTTGATGATCCTCTCAAACTGGGGAGTAAATATTACTCCTATCCTGACTGGCGCGGGAATTATAGGTCTCGCTGTTTCTTTCGGTTCCCAAACACTTATTAAAGATCTGATCGGAGGGTTTTTTATCATTTTCGAAGATCAATTTAACGTGGGAGACAAAGTGAGAATCAATAACGTTGAAGGAGAAGTTGAACGCGTTACGATGAGGTTAACCGTGCTTCGAGATAAGGACGGAAACAATATCTATATCCCAAACTCACAGGTAAATGTCGTAACACGATATCGAAAAGTTACGGCACCAAAGGTAAAGATTATACGCGCTAGAAGATAAAAAATGTTAGAATATACTTGTGTTAATCCCACCATCATCTGCACCTAAACCGACTTACGTTAACCAAACATTTATTCAAAATGTTCAGAAAGGCATACCTGTAAATTGCCACGCAAATTATCCAGTTCAGCAGTCAGAAGGTTTTGATGGTTTATTCATCGTTACTACCAATGGAACGGCATCAACAGCTTCTGGTACTACTCAGATAGAGTATGTAATTTATATACGTACTGACAGAATGGATCACAATATACTAACCGATCTTCTAAACGGAGCTAAGAAGATGGAGCAGGCTGTTGAAATTAGGGAATTGAATAAGGTTTAATGAGAATTATTACTGTGAAGCGAGAATAGTTATATATAGTTTGTTGCCACGATCTACATCCTTTAGGTTGACAGTAAGGGACAAAGTTTATAAACCTTTTTACTTATTTATCATCGC
>JACPMD010000042.1 GCA_016186235.1 Candidatus Roizmanbacteria bacterium
TTTTCTTAAAAACAAGCTCTTCTTTACTGTTGAATACCTGAATTTCAAAATCTGCACCATTCGAACTTAGATAAGGGAAAAGACTGACGCTAAAACGTAAACTTGGTAAAGGAAATATCTCGAAATGCCAAGTAGCCGATTGTATAAGCGGTTTTCCATCCTTTTGTAACTCAATCTGCGCGTCTCTTTTGCCGAGAGTAGCATTGGTTTTTATGTATAAATCAATCTCAACGTCTTCGAAAGGGTTTATATTTTTAAGGTCGGAGAAAAAATACTCAAACGGTTTATCTTGACCACCGACTATCGACAGTTGATAGCCAAAGTCTTTATCCCACACCGCTTGACCATTATTACGCACGCCGACCTGAAAATGGTAGTTTGAATGGGCAACCAATTCTTTCGGCAGATCGAACTGAATCGTTCCCTTTTCTATCTGCTCAGGTTCGCCCCTGGTTTTTGCCAGAGATTGAACCGTGTAATACTGTTGATAAAAATCGCTATCCTGAAACTTTTTCCAGGAAAAATTCAGAAATGGGTCACCTTGGTAGTCAAAAACAAAAGGCGTCACTGCTACGACTTTTTCATCAGGCAACCAAATAGTTCTATAGCTCTCAATAAAATTTTCTGCAACAGAATCTTCATCTATCTTAGCTCTATCCCAACCTGTCTCTGTAATAAAAACAGGAAGGGTTTTTACTCCCGACGCTGAAAGGACTTGTAGTTCCCACAGGTATGTTCTAACTGTGCCGCGGCCTTCTCCATACGGAGATCCCGCGAACGCAGGGTTAGGATACGAATGTGAGGCAAGACCAGAAAACAAATTGTTATATTGCTGAATCGTTATTTTGTTCAACACGGCAGTTAAAAAGGTATATTCGTCTTGATAGTTGGGGAGAGCTTGAGGGGCTGATGCGTCTAGGCCTGCAAGCATGACAAAAAAATCTGAGTTTTTCTCTGTTAATTTTTTCGCAAACTCTACTGCGACTGTTGCATAGTTTTGTGGATCGACTGCTCCTCCCCACTCTGAGGCGTGATTAGGTTCGTTAAAAAGAACAACGTAGCGATGTTTTATCACCCAATTGAGAGAGTTGAGAAATTCGGCCCAAGAAGACGCGTCCTCTTTTGTCGGGCGTTTCCAATTTGATCCTTCTGGCTTGGTCGCTATACGAATTATGGGAATAAGGTGCAGCTTTCTCAATCGGTTAAAAACATCTTGCCATTTGTCTTTATTTCTATCATTCTCCTGAATCACGAGCGTCACATATCCCCAGTCTCCTCCGTTGCTATTGACGAGTTCCTTGGCTTTTTGCAGATCTTCGAGATGAGGTTGAGCCAAATGAATTCCAAATTTGTTATTGGCATTCTTAAAGTCATCGGCATACACACTTCTGGTAAAAAAAATGGAGGACGATAAAATAAATAAAGTAATAAGAAAAGTCTTCAGTAATTTCATGGTATTTTAAGCTTTTTCTGAAGAATGAATCACTTTTACCCTAGCGCTTGTAAGAAGGTCTGTTCCCAAGGTATTTTGATGTTTTTCTCCGAAAATTACCATTGCTATTCCTGCGTTAATAATCGCTTTTGCGCATTGTAAACAAGGCGCAACCGTCGAATAAAGCATCGCGCCTTTTGTCGAGACTCCGTGATATGCAGACTGCAAAATCGCGTTTTGTTCTGAGTGGACACATACGCAGAGATCTTTCCGTTCATTTTCTTTTAATATGTTCTGACTTCTTTGTAGGCATCGCTTACACCCGCCGTCAATGCAGTTTTTAGTCCCGGCTGGAGTCCCATTATAGCCTGTTGCAATAATGTGTTTGTCTTTCACAATCACCACCCCGACTGACGTTCGAAGGCAATTTGAGCGGTGTCTTACGACTTCTGGGGGATCCGGGCTCTGCCCCCGGGGCCTCACGCACCCCATGCGTGCGCGCTAGCTAGCTGCGCCAATCCCCGTATTAACGCTTAATTTTACCAGATTTTGGCTCGCTGATATAATAAATAAATGAAGTCCCGTGATATTTTGATCTTTTTTATCATCTTCCGCTTGATTGATTTTCTCATCATCTATAGTTCTCAGTTTTTCATTCCTTACCTCGGCTTCTTTCCTTACAAAGAAATCATAATTCAATACCGCCTTCCTCAAATTTTTTCGTCTCTTGCAAACTTTGACGGAGCACACTACCTTTTGATTGCTAAAGAAGGATACAGCCAATACCAACAAGCTTTTTTCCCTCTCTATCCTCTTCTTATCCGGTTTCTTGCTCCTCTCTTTTTTAACAACCATCTTCTCGCAGGGCTTATCATCTCAAACGTTGCTTTCCTCCTCGGTCTTTTTGTGTTAGAAAAGTATTTAGCGCTATTAAAATTTAATTCCAGACGAATTGTTTGGGCGCTCTTATTTCTCCTCGCTTTTCCTTCCTCCTTCTTTTTTGGAGCCGTATATACAGAGGGTTTGTTTTTCTTCCTTTTCGTTTCTTCTCTTTACTTTTTAAAAAGAGAAAGGTATTTTTTTGCATCAATCGTAGCTTTTTTTGCTTCGCTCACACGCTTGATCGGGGTCTTTCTTCTCATCCCATTCGTCACTCATATGCTGTCAAAAAAAAACCGGAAACTAAACTTTTTTCTCCTTTCTCCCCTCTT
>JACPMD010000027.1 GCA_016186235.1 Candidatus Roizmanbacteria bacterium
AGGTGACCGACGATGAATCGACCATCATGGCTGAAAAAATTCGAGAGGAACTCGAGAAGAAATTCGATGTATTTCCTGGTCAAATCAAAGTGACCGTAATCCGAGAGTACAGGGCAGAGGCAACAACAAAAATTTAACTTCAAAACGTCTTCATTTCGGTCTAAATTCCTCAGGACTTATCGTTTATATTGTCGCAAAAGCATATATTTGATATAGATTGTTATAATAAGATGTTTTAAATATGGATTGACAAGAGGCTGAAAATCCACTATCGTATTTGAGTATTTTGATTTTGAGGCCTTTTTTTTAGCCTCAATTATAATTTTTTACTTTTACTACTTCGAACGGAAGGGAGGTGAAACGAATGACAAAAGCTGATCTTGTTGCCCAAGTGGCAAAGAAAGCGGGTTTAACCGCAAAAGCTGCTAAAGATGCAGTCAGCACAATCTTCTCAACGATGTCTGACGCAATGAAAAGAGGAGAGAAGGTTGTCGTAACCGGATTTGGAACCTTTATGGTAAGAAGGAGAGCAGCCCGAAAGGGAAGAAATCCTCAAACCGGAGCAGAAATCCAAATCCCAGCAACCAAAACGCCAGGCTTTACTGCTGGTAAAAGTCTTAAAAGACTTGTCAAATAAATTGTTCGCGCTTTAACGCTTCCCAGTCCCCTAGCGGACTGGGTTGTGTGTCTGAAACCATTATTGTATACTTAATTTATGAAGAAACGTTTTTTAGCTATTTTCCTCGCTCTCTTTCTCATTGTTTTACCAGGATTTTATTCGGTCCGCTCTCAATCGATTAGCGTCAATCAAGAAAAAGTAGTCTATACGTTACCATATCCTGGCATACTGCCCGATCATCCGCTTTACGCAGTAAAGATTATTCGAGACCGTATCTTAGACGTGATGACAAGGGATACTATGAAAAAAGCCCAACTCTATCTTCTTTTGTCAGATAAACGCGCAGCGATGGTTCCATTTCTGATACAAAAAGGTAAAGACAAACTTGCAGTAGGTACATTAGACGAGGGTGAGAAATATTTTTCTCAAATTCCCAGACTTGTTGAGACTTCTAAAAAGCAAGGCGTAAGCCCTACCGCAGATCTTGTACATAAACTCAAGTTGGCTAATGTAAAACACAGAGAGATAGTAGAGACGCTTTTGAAAGAAGTACCTCAAGGGCAAAATCAGGAGATCAATCGGATTCTCCAAGTCAACCAACAGATTAAAAAAGACCTGCAAAAATATTAATCCCTTCAGTAGAGCGTAGCTCATTTCAGGGCGAGCTTTCCTAAAATAAACGCCAGAAGCAGACTGTTTTGTTGCAATGTAATCCAGTAGTGGTCGAAGAAGCCGGTGATAACTACTACGGCCACAATGTACGGATACCGAAGTAAAAGCCAATAGAAGGCTCTAAATAATATTACGATTAGCATGCCAAATAGAATAATTCCAAACTCGCTCAGGAGGAGAAGAAAGATGTTGTGTACTGGCTGATTTAAAAATGTTGGGTAGTTTTGGGCAAATTGATTTTGAGCGAGGAGATAGTTTCCTAACCCTACGCCGAAAAATGGCTGTGACATGACAATTGAGAAAGCGTTTTTTAGAAGCGTTAGCCTTTTTTGCGCCGATAAAGGATCGGTTGTTGCCGACAAAAATAGAAGCGAGACTAATGTGAGGATACCAAGTCGTGAGATCATACAAAACCGGCAACTCTGATAAAGCCGAGACCTAAATACATATACAGCATTGAGTGTAACAAAGACAAAAATTGCGACTTTCGAAAACGAAAAAAGGACAAGTAAACTGCAAACAAAAAGTAACGTAGTACGTAAAACACTGGTAGTTGGCGAAGTCTTACGAGCGAGAAAAAAAAAGTAGACCAGCAAATAAAAACCAGCAAGAGAATTTGGGTGTGAAAAAGTACCATAAGGCCGCAACATTTCTACGCCCTCTAGAGACGCTTTGGCAATCCCCGGCGTTGATAGAGTAAAGAAACGTTCACCAAGGAAATAAAAAATGCCCTGAAGCGAGTGTTTATAGACAAGCTGCAGAATAGAAAGTAAGAGTTCTGTCAATGCTGAAATGGCGAATGCAAAAAGGATAATTTTTTCTTGAAGAATATGTTTTGCGGCGATAGCAAACACGATGAAAAGCTCAATTATTTTTATATCCCTGTAAATTGAGATCTCTTTTGAAAGAGAAAAGAGCAGATTAATCGCTAAGAGAACGATAAGAAAGACAACTCTCGGATTTTTAAAAAATCGAAGAAGAGAATTAATATTAAGAAGCAAAAGCAAAAAAACAATACCATCAGTAAGATATAGAGTCGGAGCTAAATAGTCAACACGGATTCCAGACAGGTAGGAAAAATTAAAAAAAAGGTGTTTGCCGAGCTGAGTCGGAAAAAGAAGGATAAAGAGAAAAAATAAGATTTGATTTAAAACTCTCTTCTTAGAAGAGAGTTGGCTGAGCTGCTTCTTTTTGTTCCTGTTCTTTTTTTTCATGATCGTTGCCGAAAATTTTCACAGTGCCAAATACTCCGTCATATCCAGGATCGACAAACACTTTTCTTTCTCTGACGATTCGAACTGCCTCTTTCAGCTTCATGCCCCCGAGACGTTCAATGTCTTCGTAGTCTTTTTTAAGGAGAATATCAAACTCAGATGCAAAATTGGTAGTCAGCCGTTCATATTCTCGGAGAGCTGCTGCGTGAGAACCTCCTGCTGCCTCTACGAGAATTTCGAGGAGAGGCACGAGCGAAACAAATGGTTTTCGTTTCTTATCTTTGTCATAGACAAAGGTTACGCCTGTTTTATTTTTTAAAAAAAGTAAATCGTCTTTTGCCAGAATTTTTTCTGAAAGGTCCATAACTCTATTTTCTACTCCTATGGTAAGCGGTTGATCGCACACAGGACATATTGTTCCTTTTTCTTTGACTTCTTGAGGGTTATATCGTATGTTATGAGCTCTGTGCCCAGACCAATGATACTTTCCCTCTTCGGGAAAAAATTCAATGGTATAGCCGATTTTTAGTTTCGCTTCTTGATCTTGTTTTATTCCATCAGCAATATCTTTATAAGAAAATTTAGAGCTTTCTCCTATGAACACTGTTGCTTCACGACCAAGTTTTGGACCCGAGTGTGCATCTGAAAAAGAAAGAATTGAACGATTCTCCAATTCCTTAATCTGCCAATTCATCAAAGGGTCGCTCGATAAACCAGACTCGATTGCATATATGTTATCTGACAATTCAGCAAAACATTCTTCGATCGAATCAAATCCCGATTTTGATCCAAATAGAGAAAACCAAGGAGTCCAACAATTATGAACTGTGGCAACCCAGGTAGAATAAGAATTATCATTTTCAACTTCTAAATTGAATACGTTACCTTTATATTTTTTAGTTTGGATTTTTCTTATAGGAATATAGGCAAAGTCGTTATCAATGAATCCATGTCTCCTGCTGATTTTTGATTGGAAGCGCTTAAATTCCTTTTCTCGACTTAAATTCTGGAAGTCTTTGATAAAAGACAATCTTATTTGATAACTATCGTAGTTTGCTTTGATTGTTCTACCAAGATATAAATGAGATCGACGATTAAAATCGATTTCTCTATTCAAAGATATATAGGGAATAATTCCTAAACGAAGGAGAATCTTATTTATTGAAGATACAAGGTTAACAGAAGAAGTATAACCCTCATCTCCACGAAACCATCCTAAAATGAGATATTTTTGCAAATAGTGAGGAAGGGTTAAAGCCCAGTAAGGAACTACTTTATTAAAAGCACGATGAGCACTATTTTTTATATAAAAATTTTCTTCTAAAAATTTTGCGACCAGTTTTGAATAAAAAATTAATTCTCTGCTTTTAGTATTTTTTCTTTTGTAGATTCTTACATGAGATATGTCAAAAACTTTCTCCATTAATTGAATTACTTCATTTATATAAGGTTCTTCCTTCGAAGAGAAGGTAAAAGTTATTCCGCCTTTGTAATCTATACATCCTTCGGCGAGAAAGTATCCAACAAGGAGACAAAGACTCTCATTAATAGTAACTTTTTTTTTATCAATCTGAATATATTCCTTATTATTAACCTCTTTTGTGATAGGAAAACAAATGAGGTCTCTTGTTTCTAAGTCTTTTGCCTGAGTCCAAGCCAATTTATATTTTTTGTAGAGTTTTTTGGTACATCTTTTTGTATGTCCTCCAAATGGCAGACACGTATCACCAGTTGAGGGACATTTTTTTATTGTTTTAATAGCCAAAAATGGATGTTCTCCAGTAGTGCGAATCGATTGACTATAGTACCAAGGGATAATAGTAAATATGTTTTCGTTTGTCTTCCTTTTCAAAACCTTAAGCACTTTTTGATATTTTCCAGTATGCGACAAAACGTAATCATTTTTTTTAATTTCGCTTATTTTTTTTAAACAAAACTTTGTTTCAATTAATTCATTCGGAGGAAGACAATGAGCTGGCACGAAAAGTATATCATTATCGATTGAGAGCACCATTTCCAATAAATCTTTTGAAGAAATGCCAACAATCGGTCTCCCATCAGACATTAAATTTGCTCCTCTTTTCTGAAGAGACCGAATTATTTTCTCGCAGGTTGCAATCGAGGGAGAAAAAATGAGATTATGAACCCGTCGTTGTTTTCCACCTTGTACGTAGATGCTGGATATTTCTGTTGACAGAAGGAAATTTACCTCATTTTTAATATCGTTTGGTTTATCTTTAAGTTGAAATATACCCTGTGTTGTTTCTTTTAAGTTTGAAGTGATTTCTCTAAACCAGAGAGGGTGAGTCCAGTCGCCGGTTGCGACCAGTGCAATGCCTTTTTTGGACGCCCAACGAGCGATTTCAAAAAGGTCCATTTTCTGAGACACGGCGCGAGAGTATTTTGAATGAAGTTGAAGATCAGAGATGATTTGCATGAAGCTATTGTATCATTTCAACGCATCATCCCCCACATATTCATCATCTGTCCCTCTCCCATCATCATTTTTGTTCCATCCCTTAGAACAAGCGCCCCATCGAGTGATACTTTCGTCCCATCCAGAAGGGCAATATCTTTATCCATCATTACGACTTCTCCATTTCTTCGTTGCATCATCATTTTTCCGTCGCGTTTCATCACCACATCCTCCATCATCTCCTGGTTCTGCACCTGTTCCTTGAGCTGCATAAATCCTTCAGAGACCATACCGTTAAGAAGCATTACTTTTCGATATAAAAAGTATTCGCCGAGCGCCAATGCTAAAAAAACTACAGTCACAACAACCGTGACGAGCATAGTGTGTTTACGAATATACGCAGCTACATGATGTACTGTATCGTTCATATGGATCACCTCCTCTACTCTCATCCTAGCATATAAAAGAGAACTCGTGTCAAGATGTATAATTATCCTGATACTATGACTCAAGAGAAGTATCCATTTTCCACAAATCTTCGAAAAGTTGGCCTGCCGTTTAATGTAAAACATCCCTATGCGGGAGTAGCCTTTATCCTTATCCTAATTGGAGCAATAATCGGATTTTGGTTGGGGAGAATGTCAGTCAAACTGATTGGACCATGAATTGCTTTATATGATCACTATAAGCAAAGTTACAGCAAAAGAAATCCCTGAGGTAAAAAATCTTCTGAGTTTTACCTGGAGAGATACCTATGGAAAATATTTTTCAGAAGAAGCGATTGAGAAAATCACACGAGAA
>JACPMD010000073.1 GCA_016186235.1 Candidatus Roizmanbacteria bacterium
ACCTCTGTTACTTCTGGGTACTCTGGCGGTGACATGAAACGGCCTACGTACGAAGACGTCTCCTCTGAGATAACTGGTCATGCAGAGGTAGTGAGAGTCGAATTTGATCCCAAAGTCATTTCTTACAAACAACTCTTAGATGTGTTTTGGACCGTTCACGATCCAACTTCGCTCAATCGACAAGGAAATGACATAGGAGCTCAGTATCGATCTCTTATCTTGTACACTACTCCGGAGCAAAAAAAGGAGGCAGAAAAATCAAAACAAGAAGTCCAAAAGAAAATTTTTGCAAGACCTATTGTTACCGAAATTAAACCATTAAAATCTTTTTATAAAGCAGAAGGGTATCATCAGGACTACTACACAAAAAACTTTAATCTGCCTTATTGTCAATATGTCATCTCTCCAAAGATTCAACATCTTCGAGAAACATTTGCCCACCTTCTCAAATCGTAATCTTCCTCATTCTTGAATCATGTAGCCAAAACCTCGTTTGGAACGAAGGAGTTTCTTTTTAAATCCTTCCCTTGTTTTGCATTAGATATTCAAGCAGTTTAAATTCTTGAGGCGCAAGCTCGATTCTCTTCTTACTTCTTAACACTTCCATCGTTTTGGTGTCGAGAATAAGATCGGCGACTTGGAGTTTTCTCTCTTCCTTGTTATGATCCCTCAAGCGGGCTTTTACTCTCGCAATAAGAACATCCATCTCAAATGGCTTGGCTATGTAATCATCGGCTCCCAGATTAAGCCCTTTTACCATGCCATGCGGTGTGCCTTTTGCAGTAAGAATGATAACAGGCATTTCCGGGAAAAGTTTTTTTATCTCGGCACACACACTTTCTCCTGTCATTTTAGGGAGGCCAAGATCAAGAATAACTAAATCCGGATGTGTCCGTTTTGTTTCTTTAATAGCTGAAACGCCGTCAAAAACTGCATGTACTGAATATCCTTTATCTAAGAAGATTTCTTTTAACAGTTTACGAAGATCTTTATCGTCTTCAACAACGAGAAGACTCTGAACCATTCATATATTCTACCAGAGTCGTCTTTTCTTCTCTACTCTTTCATACCCAACAGAACAAAATGCTGCGGCTTTTAAGCGGAATGTATTTTACTGTAGCAAAAATATTGTTACGACTTGCTAGAATATGTATGATGAAAGTCATTTTTTCCGTACCCATTGTCGTTTTGGCTTTATTCCTTATATCAGGAAGAATTCCTAAGAGTTCGCCAACTCCATCTCCCAGTCCTACGCCTCAAGTACAACTCATGAAACTCTCTCCCAGTAAAATTTTAGCCAACGATTATCATGTATTTCAAACTTTTAATAATTGCGGACCAGCGGCGCTCTCAATGGCTTTATCATATTACGGATACAACATAAGTCAAGACGTACTCGGGAAAGATCTAAGACCTTTTCAAAATTCCCTTGGAGACAACGATGATAAATCGGTAACGTTAGAAGAGCTTGGAGAAAAAGCCAAAGAATATGGTTTAGTTCCCTATCATAGACCTAACGGAAATATAGGGTTTATAAAACTTTTCATCGAGAACGACATACCTGTTATTGCGAGAACGCTCCTCTATCAAGACGAAGATATTGGTCACTACAGAGTCGTCAAAGGATATGATGATACGACTAGACAACTTCTACAAGACGACTCTATGCAGGGACAGAATCTCTGGTTTTCCTATCAAGAGTTTAACGCCTTATGGAAACAATTCAACTTTGAGTATTTGGTTCTTGTCCCAAAAGAGAAACAAACGATAGCAGAAGAAATACTAGGCGAAGATAAAGATCCGAAAATAGCTTGGAAAAAAGCAGTTCAAAATGCGCAGAAACAATTAGAAGCAAATCCTCAAGACATCTACTCGCGATTTAATTTATCGGTGGCTTTGTACAATATAGGAGAATCCCAACAGTCTGCCGTGGAATTTGAAAGGGTCGAAAATCAGCTTCCGTTTCGTACTCTCTGGTATCAAATAGAGCCGATCAAAGCGTATTATGAATTGAAAGACTATGAAAGAGCATTTGCCGTAACAGATCAAGTATTGAACAACTGGAATCGGGCATTTTCTGAACTCTATTATCTTCGGGGTCAAATTTATTTGGAACAAGGAAGTAAAGAAGCGGCAAAACTGGAGTTTGAAAACGCCCTCTTCTATAAATACAATTACAAACCTGCTCTAGAAGCATTAAACATCTTGTAATGTATACCCCAATTGCAAAGCAGTTTTACTAAGGAAAAACAATTTAGGATTGTACTTTTTTAACAATCCTACAAATCCTTCAATTGTCTCCATTTCATTTAACACTAAAATTGATTTGTCGAGTAATTTTAAAATCTTTTTTTTCTCACGTCTCCATCAATTTCTTTTTCTAAATTTAAGTATTCTTCAGTATTTTCTCCTAAATGCTCTGCTCTTATTCGTGCATGGGCTTTGTAAAATTTTGGTCTCGTTTCCGAACCTAATCTTCTAAATAATACACATAAGGACACATAATATATTTCGCCAAATCCTGCCGGTGTCATTTTTCCAAGCTTGATGAGTCGCCTTACTCGCTCTTTATTCGTCTCTGACCACTGGCTTTTTGGTTTTCTGGGAGAAAACCTTTGTGCATATTTTTCTTTATCAATTCCTTTCTCGATGCTGTCAATCCAGCCATTCTCTCCAATCCTCTCTGTTTTTCACATACAACGTTTTTCTAACTTTCATCACAAATAATCTTTTAATACCATTACTTTTAACAAGCTCACTTTCTTGAGTTTCTCATCGTTAGTAAGAAATGCTGGATAATCTTTAAGAAGTGGAGTTGCTAATTGTAGAGCGTCTGGAGTTCTTATATGATGGTAGTTTGCTCTGAGTTTTGAGGCCAAGCGTGCTATCTGCCAATCAACAGGAATTATCTCTACATTTGGCAAGTGCTGAAAAACTTTTTCATATTCGGAAATAATGAATTGATTTTTTGCTTTTTCTGGCAGAACAAAAATTTCTGCTACAGTAATTACC
>JACPMD010000067.1 GCA_016186235.1 Candidatus Roizmanbacteria bacterium
GGCACGTCCGTCGTTGATCTACTTCTCCCTCTGGGAAAAGGCCAGAGAGAGCTTATCATCGGGGACAGGAAAACAGGCAAAACTGGCCTTCTCTTAACCACGATCAAACATCAAATACAGGAGGAAGCCGTTATTATTTACGCTGCAATTGCAAGAAAAAAAAGTGAGATAAAAAAACTTCGTGAATTTTTTGACAGCGAGAAGCTGACAGATAAAACAATCATTATCGCCTCTGATCCGCATTATTCTCCAAGCCTGATTTTTTTGACACCCTACACTGCGATGACTATCGCTGAATACTTCCGAGATCAGGGAATTGACACTTTAGTTGTCTTTGATGATCTTTCGATTCACGCAAAATTTTATCGAGAAATGTCACTCTTATCCAAACGTTTCCCTGGAAGAGAATCTTATCCGGGAGATATATTCTATCGTCATGCGAAGCTACTGGAGCGGGCGGGAAATTTTAAGCATAAAGAAAAAGGAGAAGTTTCTATTACGGCCCTTCCGATTGCTGAGACTATCGAGGGAGACCTCACCGGTTACATCGCAACCAATCTGATGGGTATGACCGACGGTCATATTTTCTTTGATAGCGACGTCTTTTATAAGGGAAGACGGCCGGCAATCAATATTTTTTTATCGGTAACCCGCGTAGGAAGACAGACCCAGTCCCAGCTGAAGCGAGAAATGAACCGCGAACTCACTGCTTTTTTAGCTAACTATGAAAAGCTGCAGACGTTTTCGCACTTCGGCGCAGAACTCTCGGAAAAGGTTAAGACGAGCATCAAAACAGGCGAAAGATTACAGACGTTTTTAAATCAACACTATGGTTTGATCGTTCCGGAGACGATACAGATCCTTATGGTAGCTCTCATCTGGCTTCATGTATTTGAAGACAAAGGCGACGATGCAGTTACTCTGGCCCGTCAAAAGTTCATTGCATCCTACCAGAATAGAGACTATCGGGTAATGTTAGATAAGATAGTTCAATCAGAAAGCTTTCACGATATGCTCCTCAAGGTTTCTCAGAAAAAATCAGAACTTTTGGCTCTCATAGAGGGAAAAAATACGCAAACTGTTCCACAACAGATAACAACACCGACTCAACAGTCTTTAGAAAAATCTAAATAGAATATATGCAGTATAAGAAACTCATCCGAACTGAATTAGATTTTACACAGACGTTTAAAATGATAGCTCAAGCCTATCAGGAAATCGCCGTGATGAAGATGAGGAAAATAAGAGGCTCAGTATTATCGACGCGAAACTATCTCAGTAAGCTCTCTGAAGTTTTTGTTGACGCAAAGAGTGCATATAAGAGAGAGCTCGAAGAAAGGAAAAAGAAAGCAGGAAAACATCCGGAAAGGCTGAAAAAACGGCCAAAGCAGCCAAAGAAAACTGCTGCAAATCCATTTCAAATTCCGACCATAACACCTCTGCCTGGTACTCAGTTGGTTAAAAAACCACAACCGGTTTTAGTCCTTCTTACGGCGAATACAAAACTCTATGGAGCGATCGTGAATAAAGTCTTTAGCGCATTTGTAAAGCATTTAGAAAAAGACACCGCATCAGATATCATTATCATTGGGAGATTGGGCAGAAGGCTCTACCAAGAATCTCGACTGCAAAAACCTTATCTTTACTTTGAAATTCCTGACACAAATGTAACAATCGAACATCTGAAACCGGTGATGTTCCATCTTTTGACCTACGAAAAAATATACGTTTATTATGGAAAGTTTCAGACCATCGCGACGCAAGATCCAACAATCTCAAATGTCTCAGGCGACCAACCCTTCAGCCAAGAGCTAGAAACTCCTCAGGTATCGCCCGGAGGGTTGTTTTTATTCGAACCAACGCTTGAGGAGATTATCAAATTTTTTGAAGGCTTAGTATCGGTTTCGCTTTTCAAACAAACCGTCTATGAATCTGAACTTGCCCGAATGGCCTCTCGTATCATGGCTATGGAAGAAGCCCAGGATAACATTAATCTGACGATCCAAAAACTTAGATCTGAGGAAAAAAAGGTAAAACGACTTGAAGAAAATAAAAAACAGCTAGAACGATTATCAGGTATGAGTCTATGGGGTACAACATAAGATTATCAAAAGCTCGATACCGTGATTTTTCTCAAGGGATCAAGATTTATAATTTTATCGCAAGCGTGAGAGCTGAGATCTTAATAGCTTGCGATACCCATTAGGGAAAATCGTTGGGAAAAAACCGCTAGGTTTTGTCCCACAAGTCCATGAAATCAAAAGGAAAAATATTGAGCGTCAAAGGCGACATCGTCGAGGTAAAATTTGAAGCAGATCTTCCTGCAATTCATCATATTCTGGTTTTTGAAGACGATCCAGAGGTGAAGATGGAAGTCTATAGCTCCTCATCCGCCTCCACGTTCTATTGTATTTCGCTTACTTCTTCAAAGAAACTCTATCGTGGGGCTGTGGTCGTCAATACGGGAAATCCGATTAAAATTCCTGTTGGACCCGAAATACTCGGTCGAGTAATTGACCTTTTCGGTAGAGCTCAAGATGGGATAGGCGAGCTTCGAGCAAGCGATTCGAGAAC
>JACPMD010000057.1 GCA_016186235.1 Candidatus Roizmanbacteria bacterium
TATGAAGCCAACGAAAAGAAAAATTAAAGTCTCATGGAAAAAGGGCGAGAAGAAAATTTTTGGAGCATTTAAGTGGAATGCGTATGTCACAGGCATGTATGAAGATATATTTGAGAAAATTAAAGCTGAACACTCATGGGAGGCCCAATATGGCTCCAAATATTCATTAAAAGTTGATGAAAATTGGAAAAACAATATTAAACCAGCAGAGATCGAGGAGTTTATAAACAGAAATAAGCAGCTTTACGAAATCTTTACTACAGGAATATCCTCGTGTGATTTATTTATCGCAGATATAACAAATCATAATCCAAACGTACTTCTTGAACTAGGAATTGCTATCCAAATGGACAAAAATATCTTGGTAGTTACAGGTCAAGATATTGATGATATGCCATTTGATATTAGAGGTTACGAGGCAAAAAAATACAATTCTAAAACTGAACTGTATGACATAATTGTAAAAGAAATTAAGATTTTTGACACGATAAAAAATCAAAACTTTGATCCTGGGAAATTTATTGAAAGCAAGAGGTATTTACCGAACCAAAGCAGAACTCTAATTGATAAGCAAACCATTAAAATTGGGAATATACCTAAACTAAAAAATTTAAGAATAAAGTTAGATTTTAGATTTAAATATTCGACTAATCACAAGTATGATTGGTTCGGGATTCATCTCAGATCTCAAAGGGATTCTGGATTCTTTTCTGAGTTAGCTTTGATTAGGTATTCCGGTAAGACTAGATCTGTGACGTGGCCGGAACAAAGAAAAGAAGAAGATGGTAAAGTTTTTGAAAATTATGATCCAAACAAATGGTGCTCAATGGAGATATTGATTGATGAGAATAAGCTTAGCCTGTGGATACATCAACAACTTGTGCTTGAGGATCACAATCTATTAATTGAAAACTTTGGAGAAATTTTTATTAGAACTAATGACCATCATGATGCTGGTCACTTTGGCAATGTGGAAGAAGGCAAGAAGAATGATAACGGTAACTTTTTAGAAGTAGAATATAGGAATATCGAAATCTTGGACTTAAGCACAACTTCGAACTTATTTGAATAACTAGGTCCGACTCCGGTCATCGGTATAAAATTTTTGAGGCTAACAATGAAAAGGGGTGCTACTTCTTTTTTACGGCAATCAGTTCAACTTCCAGCTTGCAACCATCTTTAACAAGCTTTTTAACTTCAACGAGGG
Organism: Candidatus Roizmanbacteria bacterium; assembly: GCA_016186235.1. GTDB lineage: Bacteria > Patescibacteriota > Microgenomatia > UBA1406 > GWC2-37-13 > JACPMD01. The sequence goes on from JACPMD010000057.1 coordinate 1,208, forward strand.
TAGATACTGGTTCAGAGTTCTTAAAGTATTTATTCCTGACTTGGGAGATTTTGGCGAAGTCATTCATGTCAGTAACAAATATTGTTGCTTTTACTGCGTCATCTAAAGAAGATCCAGCTTCATTTAAAATCTTTTCTAAACTTTTAAAAACAAATTCTGCTTGTGCTGTTACATCATCTGGTGACACTACTTCTCCGTTTTTATCTAAAGCAATCTGCCCAGTGGTAAAAATTATCTCGGCGCTTCCTAAATCTACTTTATATCCATGAGAATATGATCCTAATCTTTGTGCAAAATCAGATGAATTTATTTTGGTTTTCATTCCATTATTGTAAACTTTTTGTCAATTTATGTACATTTCTGTAAATAACTGTTGATGGGAGCGGTGGAAGGGATTTGAACCCTCGACCTTCTCCTTGGGAAGGAGACATTCTGCCACTGAACTACCACCGCAATGTAGCTTAAGGTGCAAAATCGATCAAGAATTCTTTTAGCCAGATTATAACATATGGGGAATCTCAGATTTTTATTTTCGACTACGAACGTAACTCTCCATCCATCGATCAAGAAGTATATTCGAACCCAACATAGCGATGGAAGTAGTAATAAATACAGGAGCAACATATTCGATTAATTCAGGATAAACATTCTGACTCCATAAACCTAAAGCGGCACCCGAAGCAGCGGCACTAATTCTTCTACCTGTCATTGCGAGACCTTTTAGACGAGTAATCCAGGTAAGAGACCAATTTCTACTCATGCCTGGATCCATAACTAAGAACATAAACTTAATAAGTCTATTTATTTCATTATCTATCACCCAGTCCATCCAAAAACTTTGTACTCTATGTTTTAAAGACATCGGAAGTTTTTTCTCTGGCATATTAATATTATAGGGTAAAAGAATTAAAATTCAAGAGAAGAGAGGTCAGCTATTTTGGTATTTTTAAAACATTTCCCGTTGTAAGAATATCAGGATTTGTGAGATTGTTCGCCTGTGCAATTTTAGTCCAGGCAAAGGTGTCGCCGTAGAATTGAAGGGCGATACTTGCCAAGCTGTCTCCTTGTTTAACTACATATGTATCTTCAGTTTTTGTTACCTGTTCTGTTTGAACTCCCGAGGCAACATTGCCCGTAGTGGGAAATTTTGGCTTAACATCGGGAATGATGAGCGATTTCCCTACTTCGATCAAATTCGGATCGGTAATATTATTAGCCTTCATAATATCATCCATATTAAAACCTGATCCGTAGAGTTTTTGTGCAATAAGCCAGAGTTGATCTCCTTCTTGTACAGTGTATGTTCTGACTTTTTTAGTCTCGGAAATCACCTCAGGTTTTGCTTCTTTCTTTCCAAAATTTACAGATTGGAAGGAAGATATGATGAAAAAAAAGATTGCAGAAAGCGAAAGAAAAACCACCACAATTCCCGTAATAAACGAGGAAAGATTTTCTTTAATTTTTGTACTTAAGAGGATACGATAATTTATAGGCAGCGCAGGATTTTTCATGCCGATGATGCGGACCCGACCGGATTTGAACCGGCGATCTCCTCCGTGACAGGGAGGTGTGTTAGGCCACTACACCACTAGTCCAGTAATAACATTGTATAATTTCCTTGGAGGATTCGCAACTTGTAACGATCTGTGGACTATAGTAGCAGAAAATGAGTTAATTACAATAATAACTTAATGGATAAAAAGGAATCAAACA
>JACPMD010000058.1 GCA_016186235.1 Candidatus Roizmanbacteria bacterium
AAAAAGGAAAAAGAATCGGAGTTGATTATGCCGGAAAGTGGAAAGATAAACTCTGGAGATTTTATCTTGACTAATCTCGAGCCTTTGTTATCTTTCTCGTAACCGAACTTTTACAAGAATAAGGAAGCTTATGACGCGCAGAGAAGTCTTCGATGCGGCGTTGAAGTCAACGATTCCCGAGTCGGCTCTTCTGACGGAAGCTAATTTTCGGATCGGTAGCCGCCGTTCCCCAACCCCGATTGTTATGAATCAAAAAGAGAATTATCAAGCGCCTCTGGAAAGCGGAACTACGGTTTTGGCTTTCCACTTCAACAAGGGGATCATGCTGGCCGGAGACAGACAGACCAGCAGCTGGTTTTCCATTATTTCCCAAGAGTCAGTCAAAGTAAATAAAATAGGCAGCCATTCTGCCCTTATGTATGCTGGTTTAGTTAGCGACGGCCAGGCGGTGGTTAATAGTTTGCGCAAAGTTGACGGAGATTTCATGAGCAGATTTGGCGTTCCTTTGTCTTTGGACGGGTTAGCTAATCACCTTAGACGATTTGTACGTTTCCATTATAACTGGGGTATTTTTCTTGAAGCATGGTGCATTATCGCCGGAGTTAACATGGGTTCGACAGAGTTCAAGATTTATTCCGTTGAGCCGACGGGTTGCAAGATGACTCATGATTTTGTCGCAACCGGTTCTGGTCAAGAAAAAGCTGACGGTGAATTGGAAAGGTTCAGGGGTAAAATAAAAACAAGAGCTCTTGGCGTCAAAGAAGCGGTTGAGCTGGCCGTACGAGCCATCTATATGGCCGGTAAAAAAGATATGGGCACTTCCGATGTCCGTCTTGCTGTTCCCCTAATTGCCCCAAGAAAGTGGAAGAAGTTCGGAATAGACTTATAGAGCAGGAAAGGAGGGAAGGCAATGTCGTCTAAATCTGCAAAGGCTGTTGTTGTCAAGAGGAAAAAGAGACGTTCCGGCGGCGGATTTATATCTGAAGCATACGCCAAAGAATATGACGCTCAACAACGTCTTGGCGGTAGTTTTTGCGCATTCCTTAAGGTAAAAGGCGAGGTCAGATTTTTTATTGTTGCCAATAATAAGCCCGAGACCGCCAATTTCAAAAATTTTTTTTCGATTGCAATCGGCGCTTCTAACAGTGAATTGGGAGAGGCGAAGGATATCTTGAATGAATTAAGAAGCGAGTGGAATGATATTTTTTCTTCTCAAGATTTTCATCCTACGGTTGGTCTGTATTTCCTGTCACGATATCTTAAGGGCATAATGGAAGGATTCTGGTTCCCAAAAGCTTTAGCAGTTGAATATATGATATTTGATCCGGTATCGAATGTATTACATACGGTAAGGTTAAACGGCGATTATGAGTCACATGCAGTAGGAGAGGTTGAAAATACATCTATTGTTGTCGGAGCTTACAATGTTCGGCTGAGAAGAGAACTTCAAAAGGGATTACAGAGATGTCTCGATAGGAGTGATATAAGCGATAAGGCGCTGCAAAATCTTGGTCTAAAATTATCCAAAAAGTACGGTTTGACAACATTTACGTTAAGGCATTCTCAAGTGGTTCGTGTTCCATCTTCGGGTACGCAGACAGACGACACATCGCCTGTTGAAATTGACTGATTCTGACAGTAGGATTTCCAGTGGCGGCATAGCCGCCTTTTTTAATTCCGGAAATTCTGCTACCGGGTGAGCTGGGTCTGCCTCTACTTTTTTTAGGAAAAATCAGCTATATTAGTAATTACCATGATTAAAGTTTTGCTTAGACAGAAGCTAAAAAACAAATTTCCGGAAATTGACTTTGATGTTTTAACGCCGCCGAATCCGGAGACGGGGGACTATTCAACAAATATTGCTTTTATACTGGCAAAAAAATATCACAGAAGTCCGGAAGAAGTCGGGAAAGAAATAATTGAAGAAATTGAGCGGGACGGGGATATTCAGAAAGTTTTCGAAAGAATAGAATTTGCCAAGCCAGGATTTATCAATTTTTACTTGAAAGATGATTTTTTAAGAAAACAGATGAGAAAGATCGGCAGTGATAAAAGTTTTGGATATAACGAAACAATGAAGGGCAAAACGGTGATGGTTGAATATACCGATCCCAATCCGTTTAAACTGTTTCATATCGGCCACTTGATGAGTAATACCATAGGAGAAGCGATAACACGCCTATATGAAGCGTCGGGAGCGAGAGTGTTGCGGGCTAATTATCAAGGGGATGTCGGCCTTCATGCGGCTAAAACAATCTGGGCGATTCTGATAAGTCCGGCGAAAGACAGCTTCCCGGAGGAAGATGATCAATTGGAAAAAAAAATAGAATATCTGGGTGAGGCCTATGCAGTCGGCGCCCGGTCATATGAAGAAAACGAAGAAGCGAAAACCCGAATAGAAGAAATAAATAAGAAAATTTACGATCGATCGGATGAGTCGATCAATAAGGCATATGATCTTGGGAAAAAATGGAGTTTGGAGTATTTCGAAACTATTTATAAAAAACTCGGCACTAAATTCGATCATTATTTTTTTGAGAGCGAAACCGGGAAAGATGGACTCGAGGTCATTAGTGAAAATAAAAAAGTATTTACCGAAAGCGAGGGAGCGCTGATTTTTAAAGGCGAGGATCATG
>JACPMD010000007.1 GCA_016186235.1 Candidatus Roizmanbacteria bacterium
ATTCTTCTTGTTGACAAAGGCTTTTTCGCAATTTATAATGCATACAATGTCGGACAAACTCAAATCGAATAATAAAGTATCACTTTCGGACTTACCCGATCTTTTAACGATTCGAGAAGTTGCCGACTTACTTCGAGTCTCTCCCTTAACCATTAAACGCTGGGGCAAAAGGGGAAAGCTTCCTGCGATTCGAATCAATTCGCGCGGCGACCGCAGATATAAAAAGGCTGTTGTCTTGAGACTTCTTGGAGTTGAAGAATCTGCTTGACTTTCTCCAGTAATAAGGGTATACTAAGTAATACTTATATATACATTATTACCTTTATGCAATTTACTACTACCGTGACTCAAAAAGGACAAGTCACACTGCCTAAAAAAATGAGGGAGAGCTTAAACATTCATGAATATGATAAGGTTTTTGTGGAAGCAGGCAAAGATCATATTAAGATCAAACCAGCCGAAGACATACTGGATCTTGCCGGGAAATTTCATAAAAAAATGAGAAAATCTATTTTAAAAGCCAGAGAATATATGGAAAAAAACTATAAAAGATATTAACTATGCGCTATTTTGTTGATTCAAATATATTCTTAAGAGTTTTGGCCAAAGATAATAAAGAACAATTTAACTCCTGTATAGTTTTTCTGAAGACCCTTAAAGAAAATAAAATTGACGCTTATACTTCAACAATCGTATTAGCAGAAATTGTTTTTACGCTTAAGTCCTTCTACCACTTTGAGAAAGCTGAAGTCATAAGCGCTTTCAAAAGCATTATAAACCTCAGAGGGCTAAAAATAACCGATATATATAATTATCTAAAAGCGGAAGATTTATATAGTAATTATCCTATCAGATTTATAGATGCGCTCATTGCATCGGACGATCAAATTTTAGACAAGAAGGTAACGATAGTCTCTTACGACAAAGACTTTGACAAACTTCCCGTCCTCAGAAAAGAACCAACTGATATTTAAGCAGCCATAGGTTGACTTCCTCCCGCCACATCCTTAAAAGCTCGCCATAAAGAGAAAAGAAGTGCGGCAATACCTCCTAATCCTACCCATTTTACGAGTTTTGGCATTCGATCGACAAATGATTTGGCTTTTTGCGCCGGGACTATATCTTTATTTTCCAGATCTTCCTGTAATTCCTTTAATTGATCATTAGCTTCTTGCTTTTCTGCTTCTGGAATTTTAAGATCCTTTACTTGTTCCTTGAGAGCTGAAAAAATATCAGTTGGTTTTAAAACTCCATCAACGACGACTGCTTTTTGTAAATCATCGAGTATTTTTACCTGATCTTCTGTTAACACTCCAGCTTGCTTCACTCTTTCATATAATGCCATTCCCTTTTCGTTCAGCTCTTTTTCATCTTGGGGATTAAAATTGGTTATCTGATCTTGTAGATCTTGAGGTAATTTATCAAACTGGTCAGATTTAAGATCTATTTTTTTCTTAAGAAAATTATGAAAAACAACCGCTTCCTCGCTTAGCGGGATTTCTGCTTTTTTTGCCCCAGCCTCAGTCGCTCCCCCTCTTGCCGGGTCAGTTTTCAACTTCATTACTTCTTCTACGTGTTCTTTTAGTAGCTCTCGAGGAAGAGGGGTAGAGGAAGGTTTATTGGGAGTGTTGAGTATTTCAATCGGAATCACTTTTGGACTAGTTTTTACAGGAGATGCGTTTTCAGTTTTTCCGTCAAGCATAAGCAGATTTACAACTAACCTCTTGTTCCGGCAAATATTCCTACAGCCGCTAAAATTGCTAAAATGAGAAATAACCATTTCCAGTTATGTTTTATCTGCTCAAATACGCTCTCTGACCATTTAATGGCGCCTTTGCCAAGCGCAGTGTCAACTGCTTTCCTGAGATCATCTCTCCCTGTCAAAGCCTTATCGACCATACCTTTACCCCACGTACTCTTAGCTATAGCAATGACATCCTTTTGAGAAAGTCCACCTGTTAAAAATGAATAGGTGAGAATTTCTTGAGCAACAGTTGCTGAATTGGTTGAAACAAACGCTGTGTCTTTCATCATTTCTCTTATTTGTGGTTCGGTAAAACCAGACCCTCTTAAAGCAACGACAAGCGCTTGCTCTGCCCCATTCAAGTAAAATGTCTCACCATCTATTGCAATATCTGCCGCAGGCTTCATAAGTTCTGCTCTGTCTGAAGTAATGCGCGTTTTATCAAAATTGTTTTTCGCGTCTAACCATCTTCGAGCCAAATGTTCATCCAGTCTTTTCTTTCGCGCATCAGTCTCTTTCGTTGCCTCGGCCTGCATAAGTTCGCTCGCCTGCTTAGCCGATTCTTTCATTAATGCGTCGACTCTTTCTCTTCCAGCATCAGCAAAAATATCTTGTATTCCTTTAACGTATTCTTTTTCTAGTCGTTCTTTTTCCGCTTTTAATGTATTTGCTTGAGCTGTCTTTGTGGTTAAGTCCTTATCATTTGTTTTTATTTGTTCCTCAATTTGATCTAACTTCGTTTTTGCGTCTTTCAACTCTTGAGTCAATCGCTGTCTATCTGTTTCATAAGAATCAGCTTGTCGTGTTTTCAGCTCGGCCTCTTTTTGGGCTGAGAGTATATCAGCGTCGGCTTTCGTAATCCCGCCTTGAACTTTCTTCATCTCGCCTTTTAACGTTGTTTCGTCTGGTGGAGTAACCACTAATGAAGTAGCTTTAACTCTGCCCTGATCTATTGCTTTTCTTAGATTTAAGTCTTGTTTAAGGTCATTCAAATCTTCTGTTAGATCCTGTCTATCAGCTTGCAACTTCTTTACTTCTGCATTTTTTGTCGCAGCTTCTGTCCTTAAGCTGTTTATTTGCTCGAATATTTTACCCGCTCTTTTTCCTCCCGGAGCTGAAGCATCGTCTACTACTGGGTTATGTTCTTTAAGATCATTCTCAGCATCAGTTTTAGCTTTTTCCGCCTTTGTTTTTTCGGCTGCAAGATCTGTCTTCTCTTTTTCAAGCCGTACTCTCTCTATTTCTGCTGCGCTGGCTTTATCTTCAAGAATGATTTCGCCTCTTTCTACCACAAGCGCTTTCACTCTTGCACGATATTGAGGATTTTTCAGGTAGCGTTCTGCCATTGTGGCTGCCTCACCATCTGCTGCTGCACCTCTTGCGATGAAATAATCTCTTAAAGCCGGATGGTTCAAAATTGCCACTTTTACTTGCTTTTTAATGACAGTTTGTTCACCTGTGTTTAGACCTTCGTAACCGACTCTGTCAAATTTTTCATGAAGAACCTGCCTTGCTACAGATGTATCATATCGATCTTTGGCATCCGAAGGATCAGGTCGGTCTTTTGTCCCGTCAGCCTTTCGCAGTCCAATATTTTCGTTTGCTGCGCGTTCTTGACTATCTTTATCAATAACTCTTCCCGCTGCAATGTTAAGAGCTTCTTCTTGGCCTTTTTTTTGCAACGCGTCGGCAGTTCGTTGCTCCAAAGATTCAGGCGCCATTCCTCCTGGTTCGACGACGGCTTTTTGTACTACTTCTGGACTTACAGTTCCTGCCATAAATTAACTAAGAATAGCTTTTAATGTATGTTGATAATTTGTCGATGAGAATTTTTTCTTTTTCTTCATAGAGTTTACTTTTATATAAAGTCAAAATATTTCCATACACTGGCCATTGTTTTTTTAAACCCTCAAGAAATAAAACGAGCTCTGTATAACTACTCATGTTTTCCATGCTATCAAGTATGAAGTTTGCTGATGCTCTCATTTCTTTAAAAGTAAGCTGTTTTGTCTGTAGTCCTAACACCATTGCATCTACTAAGTTTTTTTTTAATTGAGATTTCAGTTGATCGTCTAAATTCTTTTTTCCCTGATCCATACCTCTTACTATATCAATAAGAAAAAGGCAAAATCAAGAGCAACTACAGAGTATAACGTATAACGTGTAACGTATAACTTAAAATTCATTACTTCATTTGACTAAATAGCCAAACATGCTTAAAATAGAGGTATGAAAACGCTTAATAAATATCCCGAGGTTCTAGCCGTTTATCGATTCGGATCGTATGTTTATGGCAAAAATAGCAAGCTTTCCGATACCGATATTGGCGTAATATTAAACAAGCCTGAAATACTATCTAACGCTAAAAAAACTCTTAGCCTTTACGAAGATTTATACGACATATTTGCTCCATTTGCGGCCAAGACAAAAAAACTGGACTTGGTATTTCTGCAAAAAACTCCTCTATCCCTGCAAAAAGATGTGCTTTTAAACGGAGAGCTTATTCATTGTCAAAACCGAGAAAAACTAGCCGAATATAAAGAAAAACTGCTTCTCAAATATGCCGATATTAAACCCGTATTAGACGAGTTTTACGACCAAGTTTTCACCACGCGCCTAGCAACATGAAAAAGGACCCAGAATATCCGGTAAATAAAGAGCTTTTAGAGTCAAGACTTGTTGAGATTGAAGCCTCAATCATACGCCTTGAAGAACTGCAAAAAAAGTTTTCTAAAAAAGACGATTTTATGGACTACATAGACGCTTATGGA
>JACPMD010000046.1 GCA_016186235.1 Candidatus Roizmanbacteria bacterium
CCATTTTTGAAGTATTGAGGGTAACTCCTGCTATTAATAAAATGATTTTGCAGCAAGCGTCTGGAAGAGAGATTGAAAATCAAGCAAAAAAAGAAAGCCTCATTACAATGAAACAAGATGGATATCTCAAGGCGCTTGAAGGAATTACAACGATAGAAGAAGTATTGAGAGTAGGGGAGGTTTAACTATGAATATCTTTGAATTATTTGATGTAGCAATCCAAAAACAAGCTTCTGATCTCCACTTGATACCAGGCTATTACCCTGCGGTTCGGATAAACGAAGAACTCATCGCCATTCGTGCTTCAGACATACTCACACAGGAAAATATTAAAGGCCTCATACTCGCCATCCTCAATGAAGAACAAAAACAAAATCTCATAACGAACAAGGAAATCGATATCGGTTACGAGTACAAAACCAGTCGTTTTAGAATCAATATTTATTTCACCAAAGGGAAATTGGCTGCAGCTTTTAGGCTTATCGGCAGTAAAATTCGTACCGTCGAGGAGCTCGGACTTCCTAGTCTCTTTCATAAATTTACCGACTATCAGCAGGGTCTTGTCCTCATAACCGGCCCAACAGGAGAAGGAAAATCAACAACAGTGGCAGCCATTCTAGACGAAATAAACCAAAAATCTCCAAAACATATTGTTACTATCGAAGACCCGATTGAGTATGTTTTCCCGGGAGCCAAGTCAATCATTTCGCAAAGAGAACTTCATCAAGATACTCACTCGTGGGTCGTAGCACTTCGTTCGGTACTGCGAGAAGATCCCGACGTTGTATTTATTGGAGAAATGCGCGATTACGAAACAATTCAATCGGCCCTTACCGTAGCAGAAACAGGACATCTCGTCTTCTCGACGTTGCATACCGGTTCTTCATCAGAAACAATCAACCGAATCATTGACGTATTTCCGGCAAATCAGCAAAACCAAATCCGCTCTCAGCTCGCGTCGGTATTGAGAGCCGTCGTAGCTCAACGACTTCTCCCAAGCATAGATCGTTCGAGACGAATCCCAGCAATAGAAGTGTTACTCAATATCCCTGCCGTTGCGGCGGTTATTCGAGAACAACGAACTCATTTGATCGATAACATACTCGAAACCGGCGAAGAACATGGCATGTTTCTTTTTGAAAAGTATCTTTATAACCTTTTCAAAAAAAATGAAATATCAAAAGAGACTGCTATTGGATACGCTCTGAGACCAAACGAGATTACTAAATTTATAAGATAATCCATGTTATTCTCCTATCGAGCATTAAAAAATAATAAAGTCGTTGTTAGACAGATCGAAGCTGAAAGTCAATCTGCCGTCCTAAAATTTCTTAAGTCAAACGACTACTTTCCCATTCATATCAAAAAAGTAAGCTCGTTCTCGCTCCCTTTTCTTGATAATTTCTTTCAGCGATTAAGCTCGCATGATATCAGCAATTTTACTCAGCAGTTAGCAATGATGTTAAATGCAGGACTCACCTTAACCGAGAGCCTCAGTATATTTAAGAAGCAGGTCACAAATCCTGCGATGTTAAAGCTGATAACGTCACTCGACGAGCAAATCCGAGGCGGGAGTAGCTTTTCCAATATTTTAGGAAAATACCCCCATTATTTCTCCAACATGTACATAGCTCTGGTTAAGTCAGGAGAAGCTTCTGGAAAACTTTCGGATATGCTTTTGAAGCTTGCAGAGAATCTTGAAAAACAAAGAGTGCTCAAATCCAAATTGAGAAACTCTCTCATCTACCCAGCCTTTATTGTCTTGGCGATGGCCGTAACAATGGCCATTATGATTACCTTCGTAATTCCAAAACTTCTTGAAGTATATAAAGATCTCGAAGTGGAACTCCCTTTCAGCACAAAGTTGCTTATGGTTGTTTCATCGTTCATGACTAATTATTGGGTTATTGTATTAGGCGCACTGGTTTTTTTAATCGTCTTCGTGGGAAAACTTCTTAAAACTGAAAAATGGAGAAAGCGACTTGATACGCTCTTGATTAAACTCCCAATAATCGGTAATGTTATCAAGATGACAACTTTAGTCGATTCTACTCGAACGCTCTCAATTCTCATCAGCTCTGGCGTTTCCCTCATTGACTCCTTGAATATTATCTCTGAAATCACAGATAACTCCGTATATCAGAAATCTTTTACAAACGTTCGAAAACAAGTCATAAAAGGAGTCTCGTTAGGAAACGCTCTTAACCAAGAAGCTATATTCCCGCCTATTTTAGTTGAAATGACTGTAGTCGGAGAGAAAACGGGTCAATTAGACCAGACTCTGATGCGAATTTCAAATTACTTTGAAATCGAATCTGACCTAGCATTAAAGGCTCTAACATCCATGATCGAGCCGCTTATTCTCGTTTCGCTCGCAATCGGCGTAGGATTTCTCGTGTTTGCAGTCATCACACCAATTTATAATTTAACCTCCTCTTTTCAATAATACAAACCAAATACCCCTTGACAAATGCCTAGACGACTCATTATTATGAAATTATCTACAAATTAAAAGCTAATATTTTAAATATGAATCTGAAAAAAATGGGTTTTACTCTCATCGAACTTTTAATTGTAATAGGAATCTTAGGAGTTTTGGCTGTAGCCGTAATTGCTGCCATAAATCCAGGTGAAGCTCAAAGAAAAGGAAGAGATATTAAACGAATGCAAGATTTAAAAACACTCCAGGCAGTTATAGATCAATACATAAATGATGGCGGCGCACCAGTATGTACTGCAGTATGTAACAGCTCGGCAGGAACCACTTTATGTTCGGCAAACTGGACTGGTATTTACTTATGTGATTATGCTAATACAATTCCAGTAGATCCTAATAACAACCAGGTTCGAGGAGTTGTCAATGATACCGATGCGGACTGTTCCACAGTTGAAGCTAAGTCTAACATTGCAGCACTCTATCGTTTACGGATGGACGCAGGTGGCGCATACGAAATTGATGTAGTTCAAGAAAGCCAAACGAATTGTAGAAATATTTTAAACGATGGAGGAAATTCTGGGAGACGAGTTGAGGTTGGAACTGACCCAATCTTAGATTTACTAGGGACTTAATTCTTTTTTTACCTCAGCATCATTAGGATTTATCGAGTCGTCAGCTTCCGATAATTCATTGGTAGAGTCTAATAATAGAGAATAGTAGAGAGCGAGACTGTAAGGCACTTTAGGATCTGTGGGAGCGAGTTCTTGTGCCTTACGTAAAGCTTCTATACCTTTCAGAAGATCGTTGTTGTCTGAAGTAATTTGGTAAAAAAGAAAATAATTCTTGGCACGCGTTTTCCAATAAAGCACGTTTTTGGGTGAGGCTTTCAGAGTTTTTAGATTATAAGAGTCTGAAAGAGAAATGAGTTTTTGTGTATCAGTCTTCTCTTGTTTCCCCTGATACGAACTTAAGAATGCCAGATTAGCCAAAGCATAGGAAAGCTTGTCTTCATAGACAGGTTCGTACTTCAGTTTATTCGCTTTAAGAAAAGCGTCAGCAGCCTCTGAATACTGTCCTGCTTTTAAGAGTCTATCTCCGGCCGCATACTGCATATCGGCAAGGTAGTACTTCGTAAGAGAAAAAAGCGATAAAATAAAAAGAAGTACGAGCAAAAACAATGCCGCCCATTGGCTTTTTTCCAGATCATTGAATTTATACTGAACTTCATTCATTGCCGGCTTTGTTGCTAACAAAACGAAGCCCGGGATGAGATAGAAAAAAAGTTGAATAGTGGTGGTAGAAAATCCGAAAAAATTGGTGACAAGGATGGTGAGATAGGCAAGAAGTAAAAATACAAGAAGCAATTTGTCTTTTTGCTGTTTAATCGACCTTAGGGAGAAGATAATGAACGAGAATATAAAAAATAGATAGCCTGCTAAACCCAAAAATCCGGTGGTGGCAAAATAGTTTAAGAACTCGTTATGAGCTTTATTGTAAATAAAATCCCATTCTGATGTGAGATTATGCTCTTTCGGCCTGACAAAATAGTAACCATAAGCAAAGGTCTCGACTCCTGTTCCTAAAAGCGGATTTCGTAATCCTAGATCAACAGCGCCCTGCCAAACAATCTTTCTAATGTCATAGGACGTGGTAACGCTGGATGAGTTTATCGAACTCCTGTTAAATTGTTTTATTGTTGCCAATAATCCCACAAAAGAAATTAAAAAAATAATTATTATTATGGCTTTAGACCTTTGCCAAACTATCATTGCTACAAAAATGGTCAAAGCCGCTAACACAGCCATCAAAGAAGACCTTGATCGAGTGAAAATTATGGCAACAAAATTTAAAAAAAGATAGGCACTATAAGAAAATAATCGTTTAGATTTGATTAAAAAATATAAGCCTATAAAAAAATTAATTGCCAGATATGCTCCAAGCCAATTGGGTTGCCCAAGCGTGGAAAACATTCGCTCTGAAGGCCTGAACTGATCTGTCCAACACTGATTATTCAGTTGACCGACAAAAATAAAGCAAGACAAATCCAACCCAAATCGGCCAGGCAGACCCCAGAGAATAACCATCAAGGAACTCAGAAGAGAAATTTTGAGAAGTTTTTTTACATCTGGTAGTGAAAAATTTGAGACAAATGCGTAAAAGAGTACCACATATGCGAATATCGAAAGAAACCCGCCATTGAATCGTCCGTAGTATCCAAAAAAAGAAGTGTGTTTGTCTATTGAAAAAAGAGTTGACATGATTTGAGAAAGGACAAATAACAAAATTGGAACATCGAATGGGGTTTTTTTTATTATAATTTGAGCGGAGCGAAAATTTCGAGCTTCGCTCATAATTTTCTTTGCGAGAATCATTTTGCAGAGCCACAAAGAAGTGATGAGGAGCGCGATCAAATAAATAAACATCATTTTGTTAAATTCGAAGAGTTCTGAAGTAAGCGAAGACATCAAGAGCGGAGTAACTAAAAATAACGCATAAAACAGGATACGTATTAAGGAATCGATCATATGCTCAATTTTATCCGAAGTCTTTCTAATTTAAAAGTGCCGATCTTTTCATCTTTTTCTATTTGTTTCGATATGGGAACGAATAATACCCGGATCGGAATCAAAGGGAAAGGCAAAGTGTTGAGCGAACCAACGTATATTGGTTATAATTCACTGAACAAAGAATACATTTTTTTTGGCAAAGAGGCGCAATCAATCATCGGAAAGACTCCTGACTTTATCAAGATTATTTCACCTGTAGGAAGCGGTGTAATCTCAGATTTCGATGCGCAGACTGTCTTAATGAGGCATTTTCTTGAAAAATCAGCGGATCCCTATCTAAAACCTTACCTAATAATTAAACCTCAACTCCATGCAATCGCTGCGATACCTAAGATTGCAACTGAAATCGAGCAAAAAGCAGTGGAAGAGGTGCTTGCCAAAGTTGGCATGTCAAACGTCAAGCTTATAGAGAATTCCATAGCGTCTGCAATCGGGTCAGGAGTAAATGTATTTCATCATCGCCCTCACTTGTTGGCGCATTTGGGAGGCGGGCTTATCGAGCTTTCGATTATTAGTGGAGGTGGAATTGTTGTCGAAAAGACGTTAAAAACGGCTGGAAATCATATGAACCATGTCTTATATAACTATGTATATCTCAAGCATGGAGTGATACTCGGTGAACAGACCTGTGAGAAAATGAAGACTTCGCTCATGTCTTTTGAAGATGAAGGAAAAACACTGATGGTAAGAGGAAAATCGCTTGAAAACGGACTCCCCAAATCAGTAAGAGTTAAGTCTGCAGACGTTAAAGAAGCATTGCTCACCAATTTTATGCATCTTGTTGATGCTCTCAAAGAGCTCATCGAAATTTCCCCACCTGAAGTAGTCGACGAAGTTTACACAAATGGCATTCTCCTCTCAGGTGGATTAGCTAATATTAAAGGAATCGACCGCTTTTTTGCCGGAGAGTTGAAAATCGATGTCCAGATTGCAGAGCAGCCTTCAGATAGCGTTATTCTTGGCCTTTTGAAAATTTCCTCTGATTTTGATTCTCTCAACCGCCTGTCCATATCTAGCCGTTGACTTTCGAGAACGATTTTAATACAATGTATTGCTTCAAGCACTTTAACAATTCGTGCCAAATTTTTAGTACAGTAAACGGGTTAGGTCGTAGATTCTCTTTCCGAACGTAAGTGAGGATTAGAGAATCTAGATCCCGATAAATATCGGGATCCTCTTTTTCTTAAGAGTTTGATCCTGGCTCAGGATGAACGTTGGCGGTGTGCCTGATATATGCAAGTCGAGCGTCCCCGACTTAGTCGGGGGAGCGGCGGACGGCTGAGTAATGCGTAGGTAGCTACCCCATTCTAG